>NZ_JBXUOY010000009.1:0-50743 GCF_057196705.1 Streptomyces sp. ATLC9
GACGGTGGCAGGAACAAGGACCTCGACAATCCTCATTCTCGCTGGTCAGAGGCACTCTCTGTTTTCCTGACCGCCTGTCGGACAGCCCACCTCATGAAAGCCCGAGGCTAATGACGACCGACCACGTGCCGTTTCTCGCCGCCCTGCGCTACAAGCCCTCCGGGCTCAAGAAGCGCGCGGACTGGGAGCATGTCTGGGATCTCCAACGGCAGGAGGACGCAGCCCCCGACGAACCCGCCAAGCGCAAGATCAGGGACACCATCCCCGTGCCGCCGAAGTACACCTCGGCCGACTTCCTGCGTCCCTCCTATTGGCGGGCACGCGGCAAGCTGGACGTGCCCAAGGAGCGGTTCATCTCGTACGGGCGGACCAACGCGGCCACCCCCACCCTCTACGGCTGGGCCGGCTGGGACCACCGTGAGCAGGCCATCGCGCTCGACACGTACATCGCCACCCACGAGGGCCTGACCACCGAAGAGGTCACCCCGCTCCTAGCCGGGCTGCTCGAACTCCAGCCATGGCTGGACCAGTGGCACAACGAGCCCGATCCGCTCTTCGCCCCGACCCCAGCCAAGTTCTTCGAGGGCGACCGGCAAATGGAGCAAGGCAAGCACGGCCTCACCGACGACGACCTGCGCGCCTGGCGCCCGGCTGCGGCAACCCGAGGCCGCGCAACCAAGTAGGGAGCCGCCCGCAGACGCGTCGGGAGCGATCAGGCCCGGGGACGCCGTGAGCGTCCCCGGGCGCTTGTTTGCCCAGGGCGCGACGAAGTTGTGTCAGTTCCACCGGCGTATCGGACGTCACCGGTACGGTGGCCGACTCCATCGGCCTCACCGTTCCCGGAGGAGTCTCATGCCCCGTGCGCCCCACACTCCGGCCGAGTACTGGGACACCTACATGCCGCACCGTGGAGAGAGCGACCAGTCCGCCCCCGTGGTGGACCGCTTCGAATGGACCCAGTACCCCGGCCACGGCCCCGGTGCCGAGTTGCTCGGCGAGCCGCGCCGAGCCCTGGACCTCGGCCCCGCGGAAGGCAAGGAGGCCGTGTATCTGGCTCGGCAGGGCGTGGAGGTGACCGGCGTCGATCTCTCCCCCATCCAGGTGGAACGCGCCCGCAGGTGGTGGGACGGCGTGCCGGGACTCGCCTTCGTCCACGCGGACGCATGTGACTACCTCGCCTCAGGCACCCGGTTGTTCGACGCCGTCTACTCGGTGTGGGGAGCCGTGTGGTTCACCGACCCCGAGCAACTGTTCCCTCTGGTGGCCAGGCGCTTGGCACCGGGCGGTGTCCTCGCCTTCAGCCAGGCCGAGCCGAGCCCTGATGCTTACGGCCCGCAGCCGATGCGGGGCAAGTGGCTTGAGGGCCGCGAACACGAACTCACGGTGCTTCGCTGGCAGTACACCACCGAAACGTGGACCGATCTCCTCAAGCGCCATGGATTCACCGATATCCAAGCCTCGGTGCTGGGAGCGCCCACGCCGGGCAAGCTCGGTACGCTCCTGGTGCGGGCCCGCACCAGCACATAGCTACGGCGCTCTCGTTGCTGGGCACAGCCGCTGCGCGGAGGCATTCACGGTCCACGGCAGGCGACAGAGCGGCCCCGCGATCCGAACCGATCGCGGGGCCGACTGTGGCTGTCCCGGCTCAGGCAGTCAGTCGCCCGTTCCTGACCCCTCCGACGAAGGAGGACCAGCAGCCGGCCGGGAACACGAGCACCGGCCCGTGCGGAGCCTTGCCGTCCCGTACCGGCACGACAGCGGTGAAGTCGTCAGAGACCTCGACGCACTCGCCACCGTCCGAGTTGCTGTAGGAGCTCTTGCGCCACGTAGCTGCGCTCAGATCGATGCCTCGCACGGTACTTCCTCCAAGACGGCTAGGACGAACTTCCGCGACTCGGTCGGGGACAACGCCAGGTCGCGCATCGCATCGTATGCACGCTGCAGTCGCTCGACTGACACGTCCTCTTCGATGAGTTCGCCTCGATGTGCGTTCTCCGTGTACGCCACAGTAGCTCCGCCCGGGAGCCGCAGGAACATCAGTGCGGTGCTGTCCAATCCGTGCATGCCAGCGCTCAATGGAAGCACCTGCATGGTCACGTTCGGCCTATCCGCCAGCTCCACCACATGTTCCAACTGCTTCCGCCACTCCCCCACATCCCGCAACGGCGTCCGCAGCACCGCCTCCGACAGGATCGTCCGGAAGGGCGGCGCGTCCTCCCCCTCCAGCAGCTCACGCCGCCCCATCCGGGCCTCGACCTGCTGCTCCAGTTCCTTGCCCTTCAGCCCACCGGCCGCCAGCACCTCCCGTGCGTACCCCGGCGTCTGCAGCAGTCCAGGCAGCACGCTCACCGCGAAGTGCCACAGGCTCACCGCCTTCGACTCCAGCGCCATGTACCGCCGGTACCGCTCGCGGAACTGCGTGTGGTCCCCGGCCGCCAGCTCCCACAGCGCGAGCAGCAGCCCCGGCGTGCCGTAGTGCGTGTCGAGGGCCTGGACGACCTCCGGGCTGCCCAGCGTCTCGCCCTTCTCCATCTTGCCGAACAGGGACCAGTCCCAGCCCATCCGCTCCCCGAGCTGCCGCAGGCTCGTCCCGCTGGCCGCCCGCAGACTCCGCAGTTCCTCGGCGAATCGCTGGCGTGGTTCCTGGCTGCGGCCGGTGATGACGCGACGGGGCGGCATACGGCTGGCTCCTCTCCGGGGTGTCCGTGTGGGCGGCGTGGAACGGCCTCCGGGGCGCGGGGAAGCACGGGCCCGTCCACGGCGTGGCCGTCCTGATCCGGGCGCATTCTCGTAACGCCCGCACTACGCAGCGTAGTTCATCCAGCGCAGCCGGGGTGTGGATTCCGCAGGACCGGACCGACAAGGACGACGGTGCTCCCGCCACGCGACACCCGGACCACGCGACGACGGCCGACCGCGCCACCGTCCCGGACGGTCCGCCACCCGCCGCCCCGGAGAGCCGGGAGGCCCCCGACACCCGTAACGCCCCCGGCCCCACTCCCGGCCGGGCCGGCGTCCGGTTCCCCGCCGCGGACGTCCGCGCCCTCTGGGCGGACGACCCCGAGGGCGAGATCCGGTACGCGCTCGTCCACCTCGGAGTGTGCTGCGCGTCCGTGGCCCTGATGCTCGCGCACCTGATCCGAAAGGGGATCGGCGCATGACGGGGGCCGCCGGGAACGGAGACGGGGAGGGGATCCCGGAGGTCGGCGTGGTCGTCCGCGACACCGCACGCGACCGGGTCGGCCGGGTCATGGGCCATGAGGGCCCCTACCTCCAGCTCCGGCCGCTCGGCGGCGGCCGCGAGTGGGACGCCGATCCGCGCCACGTCCGGGCACTGGGCCGGGACGAGCTGATCAGCGCCCTTCTCTCCGAAGTCAACGCCCGCTCACGCCGGAGCACCAGGTGACCGCGCCGTCCGTCACCCGCCGTGGCCGGGTCCGTACGAAACCCCTCCTCCGGTCGCCGCGCTCACTCGGAACGGCGGCCGGAGATCTCGGCGGCCCGACGGGCCTCCTGATCTCCAACACCTGCAAGGTGCCGCCGACGCGGGCACGGTCGTCCACTCGACGGACCCGGAGACGCGCGAGAAGCCGCGCTCCCTCGTGCACCCCGCGTCCGGGGTGGAGGCGCCCGCGCTCGCGTAGCCGCGTGTGTGCGAAAAGTGGTCATCCGCTGTTGACGGTACGTCATACGATCGGATGAGCCAGCGCAGCCGCCCGTCGGAGAGTGATCGTTCATGGCCCAGCAGCCGCCCCTGCTCCGCGATGTCATCGACATCAAGGAGTCCATCTCCACGTCGGACTTCGTCCTCCAGCTCTCGGAGGCGACGACGGCCGAGGGCGCCGAGCGCGCGCTGCGGGACTACGTGGTCACGGAGCGGCTGCTGGAGAACTTCGACGAGGCGCTGGGGCTGATCCGGGCCGCGCTGGACGGGCGCACCTCGAAGGCGGCCTATCTGCACGGCTCGTTCGGTTCCGGTAAGTCGCACTTCATGGCCGTGCTGCACGCCCTGCTCAGCGGCAGCCCGGCCGCCCGCGCCCGGGTGGACCTGGACCCGGTGCTCACCAAGCACGAGTGGCTCGCCGCGGAGGGCAGGCGGTTCCTGCTCGTGCCGTACCACATGCTCGGGGCGAAGGCGCTGGAGCAGCGGGTCCTCGGCGGGTACGTCAGCCACGTCGGGAAGCTGCACCCCGAGGCGCCGACGCCGCAGGTGTACCGGACGGACGCCCTGTTCGAGGACATCCGGGCGATGCGCTCCCGCATGGGCGACGCGGCCGTCATCGCGGGGCTCACCTCGCCGGACGGCGGCGGGGCGGAGGAGGACGAGTGGGGCGAGGCGTTCGGCTGGACGCCCGGGCTGCTCGACACCGCGCTGGCCGCCGAGGAGGTCCACGAGGGCGGGAGGGCACTCAACCTGGTCAGCCCGTCCACACCCGCCGAGCTGCGGGCGCGTCTCGTGCAGGACGCGAGCACGCATCTGCTGCCCGGCTTCGCGAGGAACGCCGCCGAGGACGAGCACGGGTTCGTCTCGCTCGACGCCGGCCTGTCCGTGATCGCCGAGCACGCCAAGTCGCTCGGCTACGACGGGCTGATCCTGTTCATGGACGAGCTGATCCTCTGGCTGGCCACCCTCATCCACGACCAGAAGTTCGTGGCCCGGGAAGCCGGGAAGATCACCAACTTCGTGGAGGGCGGCGACGCCCGCCGCGCCATCCCGGTGATCTCCTTCATCGCCCGCCAGCGCGACCTGCGCGAGCTGGTCGGCGAGGAGGTCTCCGGAGCCGCCGAGGCGTCCATCCAGGACACCCTCAACCTGGCCTCCGGCCGCTTCGACAAGATCACACTGGAGGACCGCAACCTCCCCCAGGTCGCCCACGCCCGGCTGCTCAGGCCCAAGGACGCGGAGGCCGCCGCCCTCATCGAGGCGGAGTTCGACAGGACCCGCAGGATCCGCCAGGAGGTGTGGGACACCCTCCTGGGGTCCGACCGCGGTGCGGACGGGGTCGGCGCGGACGAGGAGAGTTTCCGGCTGACGTACCCGTTCTCGCCCGCGTTCATGGACACCCTCGTGCACGTGTCCTCCGCGCTCCAGCGCAACCGGACCGGGATGAAGCTGATGGGCCAGCTCCTCGCCGACCACCGCGCCGAGCTGCGACTGGGCGACCTGATCCCGGTCGGCGACCTCTATCCGCTGATCACGGCCGGCGGCGACAAGCCGTTCACCGACAGCCTGAAGGTCGTCTTCGAGGCAGCGGACAAGCTGTACCGGACCAAGCTGCGCCCCTACCTCCTGCTCACGCACAACGTGTCGGAGGAGGAGATAGAGCAGTACGCCAACCGCCCCGGCAGCATCACCGACCCGGAACTGCGCACCCGGATCAAGCAGTTCACCGGGGACAACCGGATCATCGGCACGCTGCTGCTGTCGGCGCTCGCCCCGAGCGTCCCCGCCCTGTCCGACCTGACCATCCGCCGTCTGTCCGCGCTGAACTACGGCTCGGTGACCGCCCCGATCCCGGGGCGCGAGTACGGCATCCTGAAGAACAAGATCGCCGAGTGGGCGGGCCGGTTCCCCGAGATCAAGGAGACCGGCACCGAGGCCAACCCGGGCGTCCGTCTCGAACTGTCCGGCGTCGACGTCGACTCGGTGATCGCCAACGCCGACGTCAACGACAACCCCGGCAACCGCCAGGCCCTCGCCCGGCGCATCCTCGTCAAGGAACTCGGCATCACCCAGGGGCAGTTGGTCGACCATCTGCAGTTCGTGTGGCGCGGCACGGAACGCAGCGTCGAGGCCGTCTTCGGCAACGTCGCCGACAAGGACGAACTGCCCGACCACGACCTCATGCCCCAGCAGGACGGGCTCTGGCGCCTTGTGATCGACCTGCCCTTCGACGACAGCGAGTACGGCGCCGTCGAGGACGCCAACCGGATGCGCGACCTGCGGGGACAGCAGGGAGAGCCGTCCCGTACCGTCGCCTGGCTGCCCACCCACCTGTCAGGCCAGCGCTACGCCGACTTCCGCCGCCTGGTCGTCATCGACAAGGCCCTCTCCGACGGCCGGCGGTTCGACGGCCAGTACGCCGGCCACCTCAGCCCCGACAACCGGGCCCGCGCCAAGGGGCTGCTGGAGACCCAGCGCGAGTCGCTGCTCAAGAACGTCAGAGCCGCCTTCAAGCAGGCGTACGGGCTGGCCGACAAGAAGGCCGCCGACGTGGAACTCGGCTTCTCCGACCACCTGGAGTCCCTGCGCGAGGTCGACGGGCTGACCCTGTCCTTCGGCCAGTCCTTCCGCGACGGCGTCCGCCACATCGCGGGCCGGCTGCTCGCGAGCCAGTACCCCGACCACCCGGACCTGGACCCCGAGGGGAACGGCACGGTGGTCAGGCCCGCCGACGCGAAGAAGGTGTTCACGCACGTCCAGGCCGCCGCCGAGGCCCGCGACGGGCGCGCCGAGGTCCCCGCCGGAGACCGGGGCCTGATGCGGCGGGTGGCGGTCCCGCTGCGGCTCGGGCAGCAGAAGGAGGCGTACTTCGAGCTGTCGCACTACTGGGCGGACCACTTCCGGCAGCTCGCCCGCGAGCAGGGCGTGACCGGTGATCTCAGTCTGATCACCCTCACCGACTGGACCGACCGGCCCGCGCCGCGCGGCCTGCCGGGCTTCCTCGCCCGGCTGGTGGTGGCCTCGTTCGCCGAGATGGACGACCGGGTGT
Source organism: Streptomyces sp. ATLC9 (assembly GCF_057196705.1). Classification (NCBI taxonomy): domain Bacteria; kingdom Bacillati; phylum Actinomycetota; class Actinomycetes; order Kitasatosporales; family Streptomycetaceae; genus Streptomyces; species Streptomyces sp. ATLC9. The sequence continues at coordinate 6,714 of NZ_JBXUOY010000009.1, forward strand.
GGGTGCGCGCGGGCACCCCGCTCGACCCCGCGCCCGCGCTGAACGAGATCAAGGACCACGACGCGCTGCGCAGCCAGCCGCTGCCCTCGGAGGAGGACTGGTCGGCCGCCCGGCAGCGGTTCACGGCGCTGTTCGGCGAAGTGGCCCCCACCCTGCGGCGTGGCCGCATGGTGAACCAGCTCGCCCGGCAGGTCGTCCAGCAGGCGAGCGCCCACCAGGAGGCCGCCCGCGAGCTGGTCACCCAGCTGGAGCGGCACGCCGGGTTCCTCCGCCTCGACGAGACCGCCGAGAACGGCCGCCTCGCCGTCGCGCGCCGCGCCGTCGACCTGCTGCGGGAACTCACGCGGTCGGCCGGCCAGGGTGCCGCCGGGGCTCGGAAGACCGTCGAGGCGCTGGCCTCCTTCGACTTCGGAGAGGTCGGCGCGGACCGGTTCGGGACCTCGGTCAAGCAGGCCCGCGCGGTGGCGCAGGCGCTGGACTCGACATCCTGGACCACCCTCGACCTGGCCTCCTCGGAGGGCCCCGAGGGCGAGGCGCTGCTGGAGTCCCTGCGCAACGCCGCCCAGAGCGACCAGCGGACCAACGACCTGAAGGAGGCACTGACCCGGACCCAGCACGAGGTGCTGGCCCTGGTCAAGCGGAACCGAGCGGCGGCCGCTTCGCCGCCCACGCCTCCCGCTCCGCGCTCCGGGGACGTGCCCCTGGACACCCCGACCAGTCACCCGCCCGTCTCCGAGCAGCCGTCCGGCAGGGGCACGTCCGCGCCGGGACGGACGAGGCGCTCCGGCGGCGGACGCACCACCGCGGCCAGGGCGGTGGCCGAACTCCGGGCCGAGATCGCGGAGCTGGCCGCCCGGGAGCCCGGTACCACGGTCGAGATCACCTGGCGGGTCGTCGAGGGATGAGCACGGCGACGACCAGCGCGGTGGCGGTGCGGCTGAACCTCGCCACGATCACCCAGTACCTGTCCGCCCATGCCTCCCTCGCCGACGCCCTCGTCGGCCGGGACCGGCGGCGGGCCGTGCTGCTGCGCTCCGAACCCCGATGGGACGGCCCGGCCGAACACACGTGGGATGACGGGCAGTCCGCCCGCATCGCGGCGGCACCCTCACCGCTCGCCGTGCACGAACTGCTGCTCGGCCACCTGTCGGACACGGCGACCGGCCCCACCGTGCTCGTCGTCCTGACCGACCGCGAGCAGAACGAGCTGGACCCGGCCATCCTGGCCCGTGCCCACAAGCAGCGCATCGACACCGTCGACAGCTGGGACGTCGTACGGGACGCCTTCGGAGCACACCAGGTCGACCCGCGCCTCAAGGACGACAGGTGGGCCGCGGAGGCGCTCCTGGACGCGGCCCCCCCGGGAGGCGGCTGGCCCCGGCTCGGCGGCGGCGTGCTCTCCCGGGGCACCGCCCTGACCGCGCTCGCGCTGCGCCGTCTGAGGCTGGGACGGTACGAGGACGAGACGGCCCGCCAGGATCACACCACGTCCGCCGCCCGGCTCGACACCCACACCCTGCTGGGCTGGTCCCTGGCCTCCGGAGGACCGGAACGGTTCCTGGCGCTGCGCGGCCCGGAGCGCGCCGGCCTGGCGGACTTCCTCGGGGAGGAGGACCAGGCCGGGCTCGCCGGGCGCGCCCTGCTGGCCCTCGTCGAGGCCGAGCACGGTCCTGACGCGGTGGCCTTCGGACTGGTGTGCGCGGCGCTGTGGTGCCACGCCGAACCGGACGCCTCGGTGTACACGGCTCGAGGCCGGGCGGAGCGCTGGTTCGGAGACCGCCCGCCGGTGCGGGGCGAACAGCTCGACGCCATGGCCGCCGCCTTCGGCCGGGCCGCGGAGGACTACGTCGGCACACTGCTCGCCGCGGCGACGCGGGACGGCGGGCCGGCCCCGGAGGAGGCCCGTGAGGCCCGCCGGGCCGGCGACACGGTACTGGAGCGCGCTTCGGCCCTGGCCCGGCAGTTCGGGGCGGAGTCCGCCGCCCGGACCAGTTCCCTGCTGCCGGCCGGCCTGGACGCCAGGTTCAGCGCGGTCGGAGAAGCCCTCGCGGCCGGTGAGCCCGGACCGCTGGACTCGGCCGTCCGCTCCCTGAGCGAACACCGGCGAGCCGGCGGACCGGAGGTGCGGAGCCGGATCGAGCGGGCGCGCATGGGCCAGCGGCTCGTCCGGTGGCTGGCCACCGGCCCGGCGGTCGACTCGCCCCACGTCGACGCGGCCATAACGCGCCACATGGACGAGACCGCATGGGTCGACCGCGCCCTGGAGCACATCGAGGCAGGTGGAGATCCCGACGACCGGTTGAGGGCCGCCTACGACACACTGGCCGCACGCGTGCGGGAACAGCGGCACGAGATCGACCGCGACTTCGCCCGCACGCTGGCGACCTGGACAGCGGCAGGCACCGATCCCGGCGGCATGCTGACGGTGGAGACATTCCTCGAACGCGTGGTGAAGCCGGTCGTCCGCAGCGCCGGGAGCCGGCGCGTCCTGCTGATCGTGCTGGACGGGATGAGCGCGGCCATCGCCACCGAGCTGGCCGAGGAACTGTGGGCCTCCTGGGCCGAGTTCGATCCCATGGCCGGGCAGGGAACTCCGCGGCGCCGCGCCATGGCCGCGGCACTCCCCACCCTCACCTCCGTCTCGCGTACCTCACTGTTCGCCGGAAGGCTGATGCGGGGATCGCAGAAGGACGAGGTCCGGTTGTTCCCCGCCCTGCCCCTGTGGGGCGGAGCGCCCGCCGCCGTGTTCCACAAGGACGACCTGAGGGCCGGGAGCGCGGGGGACGTGTTCGGACCCGCGCTCACCGAGGCGCTCATGGACGGCCGCACGCATGTGGCGGTCGTCCTCAACGCGATCGACGACCGGCTGGCCAAGGAACATAAACTGGGGGACGGCGCCTGGCGGGCCGAGCACGTCCCGGGCCTGCCCGATCTGCTGCGGATCGCGGCCTCGCAGGGCATGGCGGTGGTGATCACCAGCGATCACGGGCACGTCGTCGACCGGCACGGCACCAGGGTGGAGGCCGACTCACCGCTGTCCGCCCGCCACCGCGGCCCGGGCGGCGAGGTGGGCCGGGCCGAGGTGGCGCTGCACGGCGCCCGGGTGGTCGCACCGGAGCCGGGCGGCTCGATCGTCGCCCTCTGGGACGCCGACTCCCGGTACACCGCCCGCAAGGCCGGCTACCACGGCGGAGCCTCCCTGGCCGAGTTCGCCATCCCGGTCCTGGCCTTCCTGCCGTTCGGGGCGGCCCCTCCCGCGTCGTGGCGTGAACTGGGTGACCAGCGGCCGGCGTGGTGGCTCCTGGACGCCCCGCCGCCCCGGCCCTCCGCTCCCGTTCCGTCCGAGCGCACCGCCACCGCGGAGCGGGCCGCCCGGCAACGGCCGGCCAAGGCGCGGACCCGGCTCGCCCGTACACACGACGCGCTGTTCGACGTCGCCATGGTCCCTTCGCCCGATGACGACGGGACACTCGTCACCGCCGCGGCGGTGAGCCCGGACGACGCGCTCGTCACCGCTCTCTTCGCTTCGGAGACGTTCCAGGGGCAGATCGGCCTGCTCGCCCGCAGACCTCCGATGGAGAAGGTCGAGGGCGCGGTCCGGGCCCTGGCCGAGGCCGGAGGCACGCTCCCGGTGACGGCGCTCGCCCAGCGTGTGTCCTATCCGGCCACCCGCGCCGACGGGTTCGCCGCGATCCTGCGTCAGTTGCTCAACTACGACGGAGTGCAGGTGCTGGAGACACTGCCGGACGGCCGGACCGTCCGTCTCGACCTCGCCCTGCTCCGCACCCAGTTCGACCTGGGATGACGCCCCGTTCACCCTTTCCCACACCGATGAGCCGGGAGCCATGAGCGCCAACGACCGTGTGTTGATCAACCAGATGATCGAGGAACGACGGAACGCCCGCGCCGTCCCCCTCTCGTTCGACGCGGCCTTCGAGCGGTTCACGAGCGAACACGCCCTGCACGGCTTCGGTCTCTCCGAGGAGGAGATCGAAGCCGGCGTGATCGGCGGCGCGAACGACGGCGGCATCGACGGCGTGTACGTCTTCCTCGGCGGCCGCCTGCTGCACGAGGACAGCGAGATCTTCCAGCAGCACTCCGCCGTGGTGAACGTGGAGCAGGGAACCCAGCTGACGCTCTGGCTCGTCCAGGCGAAGACCAGCGCCGGCTTCTCCGAGGTCGCCCTCGACAAGGTGGCGTCCACCTGTAAGAACCTCCTGGACACGACCGAGCTCGGGTACGGCGGCCTCCACCGCAGATGACTCCGACGCACGGCCCGCGGCCGGCGGAGGTGGGACAATGGGCGAGTGATCGGCCCTCCTCCCTCTCCCGTCTCCGCCGCCCGGCGGCGCACCGTCATCGACGCGCTGCGGCGCGGTGCCGTGCCCGAGAGCGGCCTGGACCTCCTCGCCACCGGACTCGGCCGTTTCGAGTCGGCCCTCGACGCGGAACTCGACGCGGTCGCCTCCGGTGCCTCGGTCTTCAAGGCGGTGCGGGGCGAGTACGGCTCCGGCAAGACGTTCTTCACCCGATGGCTCGGGGAGCGCGCCAAACAGCGCAACTTCGCCGTCTCCGAGATCCAGGTCTCGGAGACGGAAACCCCGCTCCACCGGCTGGAGACCGTCTACCGGCGCCTCACCGAGCGGCTGTCCACGGCGAGTTTCCCGCCGAGCGCACTGCGTCCCGTCATGGACGCCTGGTTCTACGCCCTGGAGGAGGACGCCCTCGCGGCGGGAGCGGACGAGGACGGCCTGAGTGACGCGGTCGAGCGTTTGCTGGCCGCCCGCCTGACCGAGGTGTCACGGCACGCACCGTCCTTCGCGGCGGCACTGCGCGGATACCGGTCCGCGCTGGCCGACGGCGACGAAACGACGGCGGCGGCCGTCCTCGCCTGGCTCGGTGGCCAGCCCCACGTGGCGGCAGCGGCCCGCCGGGCCGCGGGGGTACGCGGCGACCTCGACCATTTCGGGGCCCTGGGTTTCCTGCAAGGGCTGCTCACCGTCCTGCGGGACTCCGGCCATCGCGGGCTGTTCGTCGTCCTCGACGAGGTGGAAACCCTGCAGAGGGTGCGGTCGGACGCCCGCGACAAGGCACTGAACGCCCTCCGGCAGCTGATCGACGAAGTCCACTCCGGGCGGTTCCCCGGCCTGTATCTGGTCATTACCGGAACCCCTGCCTTCTACGACGGCCAGCAGGGTGCGCAACGGCTCGCACCGCTCGCCCAGCGGCTCGCCACGGACTTCACCACCGACCCGCGGTTCGACAACCCGCGGGCGGTCCAGCTGCGCCTGCCCGGGTTCACCCTGGAGTCGCTGACCGGACTGGGGATGACCATCCGCGATCTCTACGCTTCCGGGGCCGACGCACCCGACCGGATCGAGGCGCTGGCCGACGACGCGTACATCGCCGACCTCGCCCGTGCGGTGGGCGGAGCCCTCGGCGGCAAGGTCGGCGTGGCGCCCCGGCTCTTCCTCAAGAAACTGATCGGAGACGTCCTCGACCGCATCGACCAGTTCCCGGACTTCGATCCGCGGCAGCACTACCGGCTGACCGTGGACGGCAAGGAACTCACGGACGTCGAAAGGAACCTGGCCGCATCGCCCTCGGCCGGCGATGTCGATCTGGAGCTGTGATGGCGCCGACCGCGGACCCCGCCGACCGGCTCGCCCCCGTCATCCTGCACCACGTGGTCAACACGCTCGGCTGGCCGGATCTGCGGCCCCTGCAGCGGGCCGCGGTCAACCCGGTGATGGACGGCGAGGACGCCGTACTGCTCGCTCCCACCGCCGGCGGCAAGACGGAGGCGGCCTGCCTGCCGATCCTGTCGGCCATGTCCGCACAGGGCTGGACCGGTACCTCGGTTCTCTATCTCTGCCCGCTCAAGGCGCTGCTCAACAACCTGGTGAGCCGCATCGACGGTTACGCGCAGTGGCTGGGACGCCGCGCGGCGCTGTGGCACGGGGACACCAGGGAGTCACAGCGCCAGCGCCTCCGGGCGGAGCAGCCCGACATCCTGCTGACGACGCCCGAGTCACTGGAGGCCATGCTGATCGGGGTGAAGACGGATCACGCGCATCTGCTGGGGGGTGTCCGGGCCGTCGTCGTCGACGAGGTGCACGCGTTCGCCGGGGACGACCGCGGCTGGCACCTCCTGGCGGTCCTCGAACGCCTCCAGCGGGTCACCGGGCGTCCCATCCAGCGCATCGGCCTGTCGGCGACGGTCGGGAACCCCGGGCAACTGCTCACCTGGCTGCAAGGGTCCGGCGCCGACCGACGCCCGGGCCGGGTCGTCGCCCCGGGACTCACGGCTCTCTCCGCGACATCGTCCGCCCGGGTGCCGGTGGACGACTCGGCCGGCCCCCCGCCGGGAGAGGTCGAACTCGACTACGTCGGTTCCCTGTCCAACGCCGCCAAGGTCATCGCGGCCCTGCACAAGGGCGAGAAGCGACTGGTGTTCTGCGACTCCAGGCGCCAAGTCGAAGAACTGGGCGCGGCACTGCGGGCACGCGATGTCACGGTGTTCCTCTCCCACGCCTCTCTCTCGGTCGACGAGCGGGTGCGTTCCGAGCAGGCGTTCGCCGAAGCGCGGGACTGCGTCATCGTGGCCACATCCACTCTGGAACTGGGCATCGACGTCGGCGACCTCGACCGGGTCGTCCAGATCGACGCGCCCGGCACCGTCGCCTCGTTTCTCCAGCGCATCGGCCGCACGGGGCGCCGGGCCGGAACCACCCGGAGCTGTCTCTTCCTGGCCACTTGCAAGGACACCCTTCTGCAGGCCGCCGCGTTGCTGCTCCTCCGGGGTCGCGGCTGGGTCGAACCGGTCATCGCACCACCTGAGCCGCGGCACCTCGTCGCGCAGCAACTGCTCGCCGCCACGCTCCAGGAGCACAAGCTGGGCGACCGGGTATGGTCCGAGCAGTGGAACGGCCTGGCACCCTTCGACCGTTCGGCCGCTCCCATCCTCCGCCATCTGACGGACGAAGGCTTCCTCGACACCGACGGCGGGATGCTGTTCATCGGCCCCGAGGCGGAACGCCGTTTCGGACGGCGCCACTTCATCGAGCTGACCGCGTCCTTCACCGCACCCCCGCAGTTCACCGTCCTGTCCGGCCGTGCCGAGATCGGACGGATGGACCCGTCCGTACTCACCGATGAGCGCCCGGGTCCGCGCCGACTGCTGTTGGCGGGCCGCAGTTGGCAGGTCACGTTCGTCGACTGGGGCCGCAAGCGGGTCTTCGTCGAGCCGGTCGAGAGCGGTGGGATCGCCAAGTGGTCCGGAGGAACACTCGCCGGACTCTCGTACGAGCTGACGCGCGCCATGCGCGACGTCCTCCTGGGCACCGACCCGAAGATCTCGCTCACCCGGCGAGCCGAAGCCTGCCTCCAGGAGTGGCGTACCGAGGACGCCCCGCACCTCGTCCACCCCGGCGGGACGCTGGTCGTACGGCGCGGAAACGACGTCCGCTGGTGGACGTGGGCCGGGTACCGGGCCAATGCGACGCTGGCCGCGACACTGCCGTCCGTCTCCGACCCGGTCCAGCGCCCGACGGACTGTTACCTGCGGCTGCGGGAGGATCTCACCCCGGACATGTGGCGCGCCGCCCTGGACGCTGTGGATGCCGAATCGGCGCTGGTTCTCCCCGATGTCGACCCCAGGGCGGTGCGCGGGCTGAAGTTCTCGGCGGCGCTTCCCCAACGGCTGGCCGTGGCCACCTTGTCGGCGAGACTCGCCGACTTCGACGGCGCACTCGCTGTTCTGGCGGAGCCCGCACGCTTTTCGACCGCGCGGTGACCCGAGTTCCGCCGCCTTCTCACCACCCCCTCGTCCGGCGGTGGTTTCCCGCCCAGGACTCGGATCGCCCCTGGCGAGCGGTACACGCGAACGACCGCGTATCGCGCACGTGACGACTCGTGATCCCCTGGGTGCGGAGCACATCCGTTCGTACAGACCGGGAACGATATCGCTTCCCCGACGGCGAGCACGGGTTCGTCAGATCGACCACGCGGCGTTCCTCCGGGACCTCCTGCAACGACATCGCCGTCGCGTGGCCCCCGAAATCCGAGCCGCTGGTCATCGCGATCATGTCCAGCAAGGCCGCACAGGACGCCGGGAAGGACCAGGCCCTCCTCGCCGAGGCCGCCGCGTACGTGGCGGAAACCCTGGTCTGACGTGCTGGCTCCCTGCGGGCGCCGGCCTCCCCGCCATCGCTCCGCGGGGAGGGCCGACGCCACGTCACGGTCGCTTCGGAGCCCTATGCCGGGGCGGCGGACAGGGCCTTCTCGTCCTGGCGGAGGATGGCCTGCATGACACTCGTCATCCTCTCCCCCGGACTGATCCCGATCTGCTCCCGCAGGATGTCCTTCGCCCGGTGGAAGACCTGGATCGCGTCGGTCTGCCGGCCCTCCGCGTAGTAGGCCCTCATGAGGCTGACGTACAGGTCCTCCCGGTAGGGGTCGCGGTGGACCAGCTCCGACAGCCGTGCGATCGCGTCGCTGTAGTACCCGAGGCCGAAGTCGACCAGGGCGCGCAGTTCGGCTGCCGCCGTTCGCTCGTCCTCCAGCGACTTCGCCCTCAGGCGCAGGCGGCTGGAGGTGACGTCGGCGAAGGCCGAACCCTTCCACAGGGTCAGCGCGGCGTCGAGCCGCTCGGACGCCTCCTCGTACCTCCCCTGTTTGTACGATTCACGAGCGCTGCGTACGGCCTCCCGGAAGGCGAAGAGGTCGACTGACGCCAGAGGTACCCGCAGCTCGTAGCCACGGTCGCTCGAGCCGAGGGCGTCGCGGCCGACCCCTGCCTCCCGCAGCGCGGTACGGATCATCCAGGCCGTGGTCTGCAGTTGTCCCGAGACGGTGACCGGCGGGTCGTCGCCCCAGGAGTCCTCGATGATCGCTTCCTTGGAGATGACCTGGCCGGGCCTCAGGGCCAGGGAGGCGAAGAAGCGGCGCTGCCGCTGCCCCCGGATGGGTATCCGGACGTTTCCCTTCAGAAGGGAAACCGACCCCAGGAGCTGGATCGTCACGCCATTCCAAGTACTCATCACGAATCCCCCTCGTGAAATCATGCCTCTGCCTGATGGGAGCGGATATGGAATCGACATGTTTCCGTTTCGACGGCTACGCGAACGGGGAGGCACCGAACCTCGGGAGGTGTGCTTGATCTTCCGGACAGAAGAGCGGCACACGCGGTGAGGCGACCTCGTCGGCCGGTTCGGTGTGTGCTCCCCCCTGACACTGCACAGTTTTTCCCACGGCAACCGGCCGACGGGACAACGCTGTGTTCATCCTTGCGGAAATGTTTTCACCGGCGTCCCGGAGCAGCGCCGGCCGCGACTCCCGGCTTCACCGGACCGAGCCCGCCACCTGCTTCCGAGAGTTTCGCCTGCGATGGATTTCCATGGGGAACCACGGTTTGACGACCTGCTTGATCGCTGTCACTCTCGACGACCCCGGTCTGCACGTTCCAGCCCCGGCCGGCCACTCGTCCGCGGAAGGTGGCGCGTCATCACAGCGGAGGATTCGGTGCCCCTTGGCCCTCTCCTTCTGTCACCGGCACAGGCCCCGGCGGCCGGCCGTCCGAGGTCCTCGCGGCGGGATCCGGCCGAGTACGGCTCCGGGGCATCGGTCGGCGGCCGATCCGCCGAGCGCGGCCCCCGGGATCTGGGCCGACGGCGATCGCCGAGCGTCCCGGCCGGGAACTCGACACCTTTGGAGCCCAGCAGCCCCACAGCGAAAGGTTTCCTCACATGCCCCAGGCTAACCACACGCACCCGTCTCCCGGAGAGGCATATTCAAGACAGCGGGAGGGCGGGCGGCCGGAAAGAACCGGGGGCCGACCGGCCGGAGTCACCGGCGGGAGGGCGTCGGCAGGGAATGTTTCAGCCAGGAGAACGCGCTGACGGGGCGGGACATTCCGCTTGCGCTCCCGTCGCTCATTGGTCAAGACCACTGAAGAGCAAGGCGCCGTATCGAGCCTTCTTCCGAACCGAGCTGGCTCAATCTCATCCATCCGAACGGCACTCCGGGGCGTCTGTCCCAAACCCCGCCGAACACCCTCTCCGGACATGGCCATCGCGGATGATTCGCCCATAGCGGCCAGACCCCGGTACCGCTGCGGGCACGGGCGGACGGCAGCCGGTGCCGATCGGCGCGGTCCCCTTCGGCCTCGGCGCGCGCCCGGCGGGCCGGCCCGGTCAGCCGCCCGCGTCGGCGCGTTCCGCCAGTTCCAGTTCCGGGTACACCGGGCAGCCGTAGGACGATTCGAAGGGTTCGAAGACGTCCCAGCGCCGCTCTTTCCCGGGATGTTCCGCAAGGGCGTTGCCCCGGCTCCAGAAATCACCGGCGAGCACCAGTGCTATGTCCTTCCTCCCGATGTTCTCCGGCAGCTGGTCGTGGTACTTCCCGAGGTCGGAGTCGAACTCGTAGAAGGCGTGGATGAGGCGGAAGTAGGTGTCGTACCCCGTCTTGTGGAAGGACTCGTACCTCTGCCTCGCCGCGCCCCGCGAAGACGGGTCCCCGAGTACGTCCAGGATTTCGAGCCCCGCTGTCCGGCCCAGGGGCATCGGGAGGTGATCTTGTGTCCGGGTTCGTCATGCCAGCCCGGGGGCGGTGAGGGGCCGCGGGTGGTCTCGGGCGGTGCGGCGGAGGGCGGCGGCGATGTTGGTGTGGCCGTCCTGGCGAAAGACCCTGGGAATTTGGCCGGTACGGCGCGGCCCGGCCCCTCCCGGGCGGCTTCACGTCCGTCTCGTTCACGTCCGTTCCGTTCACGCCCTGCCACCGCGGGCGGAACCGGGGTCGTAGGCGCCGAGGAGCGCGACCACCAGGACGAACGCGACCAGGACGGGTACGGGCATGAGCCCGCCACCCGGGCGGTCGACGTCGTCGACGTACATCAGGGAGACGCCGACCCACAGCGGTGTACCGAGGAGGATCTGGAGCCAGGTGCGCCGTTCGCCGAGGAGGCGCATCCCGATCCACAGCAACAGGGGCATGAGTATCCACGTGGCGAGGACGGTGGCACCGAATTCGAACAAACCGGCCCAGTCGTCCGGGTGGTCCGATTCCTGGCCGCGGGCCCACGCGAACCCGGCGCTCATCGTGAGGTGGCAGGCCGCTGTGGCGGTGATCGTGACCACGGCCGCTTTCAGGGTGCGTGCGTAATTCATGATCGTTCCAAAGAGAGGGAGCGGGCCTCCATCGTCGTTGCCCGGTGGAGGCCCGCTTCATGGTTTCCACGGCCGGTCGGGCCGTGGTGATCGTACGGTTCAGCCGAGGACGCGCTCCAGGGCGTCGGCGTAGAGCCGGGCCCCCGAGACCTTCGGGTGGAAGGACTTCATCGACGGCTGGACGCCGCCGTTGTCGTACGCCGCCTTGCCCGAGAGCACGATGCCGTTGATGGTCTCCGGGTCACCGCAGATGGCCTTGCCCTCGAACTCGGCGGCCGGGTCGACGAACCTCGCGCCCGTCGCGGCGGCCGCGTTGCCCATCTCCTCCGCCAGGTGCGGGGCCACCTCCTCGTTCAGCCAGGGAGCTTCACCGGTGCCGATGCCCGGAACGCACTGGCCGTTGCCGCTGAGCAGCGGCGGGTAGCCGACCAGGACGATCTCCGCGTTCGGCGCCCTGGCCTCGATCTGGTTCAGCACCTTGATGATGCGCGGCTTGACCTGGTTGGTGATCCAGTCCGGAAGGAAGTCCTTGAGCGGGCCGGTCATCTCACCGGTCTTCTCCCCGGTGTCCGGGTCGACCTTCTCGATCTCCGCGTCCTGGCACAACTTCAGCCCGGCCGCGTAGACGCACTCCTGGATGACGGGAGTGAACAGCGAGTCGTTGCCCCCGATGGCGATGGTGACCATGCTGGTGTGCTGGTCGAGGTAGCCGAGGTCCACCTGCGGCAGGGAGTCGCTGTTGTACTGCGTCCTCCCTCCGGACCAGATGTTGTAGGTGCGGGCTCCCGAACAGGCGATGAAGGACAGGTCGATGTCGCCGTACCGGTCGGCGACCGCGCCGATGGACTCCGAGCGGCCGGGCAGCTTCGCCTGGCGGACCCAGGCGTGCCGGGACCTGTGGCAGCCGTTGCCGATCTCCGAGCCGGTGTCCTCCCGGTAGTCCGTCTCCGGGTAGTAGCTGTCGCCTCCCTCCGGTGACGCGCCCTCGCCGGAGGCGAAGGAGTCACCGAGGCCGACCACGTGCGTGGGCTTGGAGCCCAGCGGCTGGAAGGCGACGGCGTCCCAGGCGATGTCCCGGCCGTCCTCCTGGGTGATGTTCGACAGGGACACCGTGCCCCGGCCGGTGAAGTTGAACGTGCCCAGGGAGCGCCACTCGTTGGAGCGGATGCGCTGCGGCGCCACGCGGTGCGGCGAGTCGGAGTCGGTGCCGGAGACCGTGTACTTCGCCTGCTGGGAGCGGGCGGCGATGCTGGGCATGTGGACCAGGACGCGGGTCCAGCCGGAGACGGAGGTGGGTGCGGTCCAGGTCCCGGTGACCTTCATCCGGTCCGCATTGGCGTCTCCCGGTTTGAGCGTGGTGCTGAACCACAGGTGGTTTCCGCGGCCGGCACCGATCTGGTGGGTGTTCATCCGGCCGGACGCGGTGGCGAAGTCGAAGTCGAACGTGCCGCCACTGGAGGCGGACGACGAGCAGCGCCGTGCGTCACTGCCTGCCAGTTGCGTACCGCTGTTGACGTTGTCGACGACCACGGTGCCGCTGGGGAGACCGTCCGAGCAGCGAGGCGGATGCGCGTTGCCGTCCGCCTCCTCCGGGTAGGTGTTGTCGAACCGGAACAGCTCGTACCCGCAGTGGCCGGCGTCGCAGTTCTTCCACTCCACGCTCTGGTTCCACCAGCACCTCCAGTCGTCGCGCTGGCACGGTCCCGTGGCGGGCGAGTCGTTGGACGCGCCGTCCCCGATCTTGGAGGGGTCGCACTCGTTGCTGCCGCCGCAGAACAGGTCGGCCGGGGGCTTGACGGTCGTACGGTAGAGGCTGTGGGTCCACCAGGCGGCACGGTAGCCGTGGACCATCTTGCCGGGCTCCTCCAGCGCCTCCAGGGGGCGGGCCGCCCAGCCGAGGACCTTCTCCGGGTAGGGCCAGAACTGCGGCTCCGCGGCGTGGCTGTAGTCGTCACCGCCGGCCGAGTTCTCCAGGAACGGCGTGCGGTTGGGCCGGTAGTTGGGGTTGGCGGGGTTGTTGGCCCAGCCCACGCCCCACTTGCCGCCGTTGCTCCCCGCCGCCGACTCCGGGTAGAAGCCGGAGTTGTAGGCCCACAGGGCGAAGAACCAGTTCTCCAGGCTGGACGGATCACCGTTGTTGACGGTCATCCCCGCGTTGCGGGTCTGGTTCCACTTCTCGGCCAGGATGTTCACGCCGGCCGCGACGTTCGCGGTGTAGTCCAGTGCGACCGCCTCCTGGTAGGCCCGCGGCATGGAGGGCCTGACCGAGCCGTCCTCGTACGGCTTGCCGGGCAGGCGCATCCCGTCGGTGACCTGCGTGATGCCGTAGCCGCAGTCGGCTGCCCGCCAGTTGATGGCCCACGGGTCGTCCACCTCGCCGTGCGCGTCGTGCACGAGCCCGTAGTAGTTGCCGATCAGGCTGTTGGCGGTGGTGCCGGGCGCCGCGTAGCGGGTGGCCTGCCACATGTTGGATTCCTGGGCGGTGATGCCGAGGAACACCTGGGCCGGGATGCGTCCGCCGCCGGAGAGCGGCGTCAGCCCGCCGACCAGGGCCTGCGGGCTGTAGGAGCCCATGCCCATGTTCTTCCAGTCGGCGGACCGGCGTACGTGCTGGTCGAGGGTCCCCTCGATCGCACGGTTCACGGCCCACTCGATCTGGCGGGGCTTCGGCTGGAACGCCTGCTTCTCCGGGTTGCCGCGCTCGACCGAACACGTGCGGACGCTCTCGGGCTCCGCGATGGAGGTCACGGAGGCGGCGTTCACGTCCGACGCCGCCGAAACGCCCGGGGCCGACGGTCCGGTCCGCGTCCGCGTACCGGGGCTCCTGCCGGTGGCGGAGGGGGAGACGCCGGCGCCCTCGGCCGGGTCCTCGTTGAGGGAGGCGCCCTCGGGGTGGGCCTCCATCACCTGCTCGTTGCCCGTCGGGAGGTGGTGCAGACGGATCTTCGCCGTCCGGGCGCTGTCGTACTCCTCCGCGCGGATGCGGTGGTCCCTGCCGTCCGCCCAGGCGGAGTTGGTCGCCGCGCGGCCCTTGGTGGAGGCGACGGCGTCCTTCTCGATGCCGCCGGGGTTCCGGACGCCCTTGGGCAGGGTGCCCACCGTCTTCGCCTTGCCGGTGACGATCGCGGTGCCGTCGGCGCTGCGGGTGAGGTCGAAGTCGGTGAGGTTGCCCTCCGCCAGCACCTTGGCCCTGCCGCCGCCGGGCGCGAGGTACTTGACCCTGGACGTGGACCTGACGGCGCCCGGCTGCCCGTCCGCGCCCTGCGAGCCCGTCTTCGTGCGCTGCCGGTCGAGGTAGGCGACACCGCCCTCGGCGGTCAGCGAGAGGTTGAACGGCACGTTGTCCGTTCTCGTCAGGAGTTCGGTCCTGCCGTTCGCCCTGACCTTCACGACCGCGTTGCCCTGCGCCGCGACGATGCCGCGCTTGGTGGGTATGGCCGAGGTCACCTGCCCCTGGGCCGTGACCGGCTTGGAGGTCCTGCCGGTACGGGCGTCCACGGTGATCAGGCGGGTCTCGTTCCTGTCCGGCGTCGTCCTCTCGTCCGTGAACTGCGAGATGACGCCCTTGTCACCGGCGCCGCAGCCGGGGGAGAAGTAGGCGAGGCTGGCCTGGTACGGCAGCTTCCTGACCTCACCGCTCGTCAGGTCGACGGCGGCGGTGAAGGCGCCCCGCGCCATCAGTTCCTGCTCGTTGGTGAACGTGCGCGGCGCGTAGGCGACCAGTGCGTGCTTGCCGGACTCGGTGACACACGCGTTGCCGATCCACGTGTCGGTGTCGAGGAAGCCGGGCTCCACCAGCGTCGCGGCGGTCTTCCACCGGTAGCCCTCGGCCTCCTCGGCGACGAGCAGGTGGAAGCCGGTCGCGTCACCGGTCGTGGTCCAGGCCAGGTCGTCGGAACTCCTGTAGCCGGAGCCGAGGACCTTCCCGCGCTGGTCGGCCGGGACGCGGTCCTTGTTCCCCTCCTTGTCCTTCGTGGCCTTCGGCTGCGGCGTGTCGCTCCACCCCGACACCGCTCTGTCGGGCTTGTCCTCGGCCAGGGCCGGTGTGGCGGTACCGAGCGCGACCGCCGAGGCGACGGCGCAGGTGAGCGGTACACGCGCGGGTCTGAGGAACCGGCGCAAACGCATCAAGGGCTCTCCTTGGGTTGTCGGGTGCGGCGGAAGGCCATCCGCCGCCGGCCACCTCCTCGGCGCGCGCCGGGAGGGACGCGACGCGGCGAGGCGGGGGTATGTGTCCCCGCGGGCCGAGCGGGGTTCGCCGTCAGGTACAGCCGGCGCTTCATGTCGCCGGTCTCCAGCCGGCCCAGCTCCACGGCGCTCTTGCCGGTCATGGTGTTCACGGCGGTCTGGATCTCGCCGATGGCCGCGCCGACACTCGTCGCCGACTGGTCGTCGTGGTCGACGATCTGGAGGGGTTCCTCGCCCCACTCGAAGCGCAGCCTCGGCGTGGGGTACTTGCGCCGGGCGTGCTGCCACGCCTCCCGCATCAGGTCGGGACGGATGCGGCAGTGGTAGCGGTGCACCGACTGCATGACGTACGCGTCGTCGCCGTGTCCGCGCTTGAGGGCGTGGTACAGCAGGCCCTGCTGGAGGCCGTTCGCCGGAAGCCGGACGGACCCGCCCTCGCCCTGGACCGGCTCCGCGATGAAGCAGGCGATCCTGCCGTCCGCCGCGCGGAACTCCGCCTCCGCGGCCTCCAGCGCCCGCCGCTCGGCCTCCTGGCTGGCGGCGGAGTGCTCGGCCGCCGCGCCAAGCTCCCGCATGAGTTCCGGATCGTCGACGATGCAGGGCGGGTTAATTCCGAGCGGCGCCGACGCGAAAAAGGAGAAGAGGTCGAGACAGCTCGTCCCCGTGACCGCGTCGACAAGCCGGCTTCCCGAACTCGCGGAGAGGTCGACCAGGTCGTAGCCGTCCACAAGCACGTGACGCCCAAGCACACTGTGCACGTCCCGCGCCTTCAGGGGTGCCGCCTTCGAGTGGATGAGGTCGGACCGGGGTTCTTGTGCACTCATGGCGAGGACTCCTGCGGAGCAGCACGGCTTGGCAGAACGGTCGAACACAGTCCGGACACCACGTGAACCGGGAGCCGAGGCACCGGCCACAGCGTTCAAATGGCTCTGGGAGACCCGGCGAATCGCCGCGGAAGCACTACAGCGAGAACCCCAGGGGTTTCCCGGCGATACAGGCTGCCCTGCACTTCTCTTGGAACTCTCTTCCGACTCTCTTCGGATTGTCTTCGCGTTTTCCGAAAGACAGCGGAGGAAATCTGTCGAAGACAACGCGGCGGATGCTACCGTGCTTCACGCCGATCGAATGCGGGCGCCTCTCTTTACTGAGCGTTTTCCAACCTCATGCTGATGTGTCGAGGTGGAGGGTGAGGACGGCCTTGACCAGGCCGGTGATCCGGGTGGTGGAGCAGCGGAGCTTGCGCAGCAGCCGCCGGGACCTGAGGGCGGCGAGCGCCTGCTCGCCCGGGGCGCGGATGCGGGCGTGGGAGCGGTTGTGGGCCTGCTGGCCTGCGGAGAGCGTCTCCCAGCGGCCCCAGTAGGGCACCCGGACGGCAGGGCCGGCGCCTCGGTGGGCCTTGTCCGCCCAGCAGGCCGCGCCGGTCTCGGTCAGGGCGTCGATGATGCCGTGGGTGCGGGCCGCGCGGAGGTCGTGGACCGCTCCGGGCAGTGCCACGGTGAACCACTCGGGGCGGGTGCCCCTTGCCCAGGGCGTGAAATTCTCCGGTTGAAAGGGGAGTTCGTCCTGAGCCACCGCGGCGCGGCCCCCGCAAGTCCCCGAGGAGGCCGACCGGCCGGCCCGAATCCGCCGGGCCGGAGAACGGTGGCGCCAGGTCCGCGGCCCGCGGGCCGAGCCGCGGACGGCGGCCGTTCACCGCACTCGCCGCGGCGCGGTGAACGGCACGGACCGGATCGGGCCTCTTCGGCCGAGCGGGGAGGAACGGGCCACCACGGCGGCGTGAGCGCGGCGGTGTTCCGCGCATTAATGTTGGAGCCGATGAGAAACGACATATCAGCGACCGGGCGCCACGACGCGCCCGGTCGTGACGGATCGCGGGTGGAAGCCGTCGAACCACCCGAACGGAAGGACCCCCCGGCGGAGACCGCGGGAGCAGGGCCGGCGGGCGGAACCACCGACCGGGCGGCCGAGCCCGACTCCTCGGTGGCGAGAGGGTTAGTGGATGCCCCGGCCCGGGGCCCCGCCGCGCCGACGGGCGGTGACGGCGACGGTGTCACGGACCCTCCCGGCACGGACACGCACACCGGCCCCCGCACGGCCGAAGAGGACCGGGAGGACACCGACGGCGCGGCGGCCGGAGGGAACACCGGGACGGCCGACGCGCCCGGGTTCAGGATCTGGGCCCTGCTCGCGGCGCTCCTGGGACTCGCCACGGTGGCCGCGGTGACCGTACAGGTACAGCGTCCGCTTCCCCGGCCGGCCTTCACCCTTGGTGAGGCCGCATCCGTCGCCCCGGCCAAAGACAACGGATTCTCCTTCCCCTGGCCAGGGGAAGGGCAGGCCGCCGTCGCGGTCGAGGGGCTGGGCACCGTAGGAACGTTCGGGAAGCAACAGCCCGTTCCGACGGCGAGCATCGCCAAGATCATGACGGCCTACGTGATCCTGAGCGAGCACCCCCTGGAGAAGGGCGAGAAGGGCCCCGGGATCAAGGTCGACGCCCAGACGGTGGAAGACGGCAGGTCCGTGCACGAATCGCGCATCACGGGACTGGAGGTGGGCCAGACGTTCAGCCAGCGGGACATGCTGAAGATGCTGATGATCCCGTCCGGGAACAACATCGCCCGGCTGCTGGCCCGCTGGGACACCCGCTCCCCGGACGAGGCCGCGTTCGTCGGCAAGATGAACGACGCCGCCAGGGCACTCGGCATGGAGAACACCACCTACACCGACCCCAGCGGCCTGGACGAGGGAACCGTCAGCACCGCGGTCGACCAGCTCGAACTGGCTCGCGCGGTCATGAAGTTCGACGCCTTCCGCGAGGTCGTCGCCCTGCCTCACGCCGACATCGAGGGTCATGGGCGCATCCACAACAACAACGACCGCCTGCTCCTGGCCGGGCTCGGTATCAGGGGCATCAAGACCGGCTCCAACACACCGGCCGGCGGCACGCTGGTCTGGGCGGCGTACAAGACCGTGGGCGGCAAGGACCGGCTGATCCTCGGCGCGATGATGGCCCAGCGCGTCACCGGGCCGGACCCGAACGGCGCCAACAGCCTCGTCCTGGCGCAGGACAACAGCAAGAAGATCGTCGAGGCGGTGCGCGAAGCGCTCACCTCCACCACCGTGATCAGGAAAGGGCACGTCGTCGGCCACGTCGACGACGGGTTCGGCCGCCGGACTCCGGCCGTGGCCGCCCGGGACCTCACCGCGGTCACGCTCCCCGGCCTGTCGCCCGAGTTCACCTTCGACGACGGTGACAGGAGCCTCACCCACTCGGCGCGGGCCGGCACCGTGGTCGGCGAACTGACCGCGGACACCGGAGGCGAGGAGCACAAGGTGCCGGTCGTTCTCGAGGAGGACCTCACCGAGCCCTCCTTCGGCGAGAAGCTCACCCGTACCGGGTGACCCCCGGGGGCGGGGCCCGGTGGGTCCGCGTTCCTCGGCCGTCCGCCGGTGATGACCCTGATGACACGGTGCCGTGGAGCGCCGGAACGCGTGGAGGCCGATGACGTTCCCGGCGCCGGTGGACGGTGGCCTCCACCGTCCACCGGACGCGGTCGTCCCCCTCCGGGTGCCGTCGTCCCCGTCCGCGCGGCTCTCCGCGCCCGCACCACCGCCCCGTACCGCCCCGCCCCGGACACGGGCCGCCGTGTCCGGGGCGGGGCGGGTGCCGAGGGCAGGCGGCTCAGCCGAGGTTCCGGAGGAACTTCGCGGCGATGGGGCCCGCGTCCCTACCCCCGGATCCGCCGTCCTCCAGCAGCACCGCCCAGGCCAGATCGCCGTCCCCCTGGAAGCCGATCATCCACGCGTGCGTACGCGGCGGGTCCTCGTTGCCGAACTCGGCCGTACCGGTCTTGGCATGGGGTTGGCCGGGGACGTCCCTCAGCTCCGCTCCCGCTCCCTCGGTGACCGTCGCCCGCATCATCATGCGCAGATCGGAGACCACCGCCGGGTCCAGCGCTTGCGGCGCCTCGTGCTTCTCCTTCACCGCGTCCGGCACCAGAACCGGCTGCCTGAACTCACTCTCCTTGACCGTCGCCGCGACCGAGGCCATCACCAGCGGAGACGCCTCGACGCGTGCCTGTCCGATCATGGAGGCGGCCTTCTCGTTCTCGTTCTCGGAGACGGGCACCGCACCGTCGAAGGTCACGGCGCCCACGTCCCACACCCCGCCGATCCCGAAAGACCGGGCCGTGTCCCGGAGGGCTGAATCCGACATCTCCTCCCGTGCGTTGACGAAGAAGGTGTTGCACGACTCGGCGAAGGAATTCTTGAAGCTGGAACCCTCCGGCAGCGTGAACTGGTCCTGGTTCTCGAAGCGCTGGCCGTTGACGTGAGCGAATTTGGGGCAGTCCGCGACGTCCTCGGGACGCATACCCGTCTTCAGCAGCGCGGCGGTGGTGATCACCTTGAAAGTCGATCCCGGCGCGTAACGACCCGCCAGCGCGCGGTTCATACCACCCGGGACGTTCGCGGCGGCCAGAATCCGGCCGCTGCTCGGAGCTATGGCGACGATGGCGGCCTTCTTGTCCACGCCTTCCAGCGCTTCGGCGGCCGCAACTTGGACACTCGGGTCGATGGTGGTCTCGACCGGCTCGCCCCGGCGGCCTTTCTCCTCACCGAGCCGCTTCACCGCACGGCCTGAGTCCCGGTCCGCGACCACCACCGACTTCGTTGCGCCGCCGCCCCCCGTGAGCTGCTCGTCATAGCGGCCCTGCAGCCCCGAGACGCCCTTCCCGCTCTTCGGGTCGACGGAGCCCGTCAAGGACGACGCCTGGAGCTCGGCGCCGGTCGAGTCGAGGATCTTGGCGCGTTCCCGGGACTGCAGAGCCAGGGTCTGCCCGTGCTTCATCTCCGGATGGACCATGGGCGTGGTGAAATCAACCTCCCACTCCTCGTCCTTTTCCCTCAGGGCCGTGGCGCTTGATTTCCACGCGTATTCACCCACGCCGGGAATCCGCATTTCCACCCTGAAGGGGACCTTCACCTCCTCTCCCACTCGTTCGGCATCGCCGTCAACGGCGATGCCGGTCTCCGCCGGCTTCAGATTCGTCAACACCGAGTTGATGAGCGATTCGGCGGCGTCCGGGGTATCCGTGTGAGAAGCGGCTTCGTCGGCCTTCCCGGCCTCCCACGCCGCGAGGAACTCCTCCACCCGCTCAGTGGCCGCCGCCACCTCCGCATCGCCGTCGTCGCCCCACGCGTCGAACATCCAGTAACCGGCACCGGCCACAATGGCGACCGCGAATAAAATCCCGAGGACCGGACGTCGGCGCGCAGACCGTCTCCTCCGCGGAAATTGAACCTCGTGTGTCATGCCTGCATTGTAGGAGCTACCCCCTCGGCTTCCTTAAGGGAAGATATTTTCAAGCCGGCACCGCGGCACACCGCCGACGGCAACACCGCACGACGTGAGGCGACGGGGAAGCCCCGTCGGGGCAGGGTGACCAAAGGGGTCCCCTGCCCTGGCGGGGCTCGGTCGGCCGGGCGGCGGGTTACCGGTGCCCGACCGGGGTCGGTGCCGTGTGCGGCGCTCTCCGGCTCAGCCGAAGTTCACGTCGCTGCACCACATGTAGGCCTGGTCGAGGTGCGATGCCTGCCAGATCACGAACAGGATGTGGTGTCCGGTGTAGCCGGAGGTGTTGACGTTGAAGCTGATGTTCTGCGCCGGGGCGAAGCGGCCGGTCTGCGTGATGAAGTCGAGGTTGCCCCAGCCCAGGGTCTGGGTCCTGGGGTTGAAGCCCTGCTTGCTCACGTAGACCCTGAAGTAGTCGGCGCCGTGGGACGCCTGGTCGTACAGCTGGACGGTGAAGTTGTTGCTGACGTTGGTCGTCTTCCACTGCCCGGGCCTGTTCAGGCTGGCGTTCCGCGAGAGGTTGTTGCTGCAGAGCGTCCCGTCGGGGGTCCGCGCCTGGAACTGGCCGCCGAGGCCGTCGCGGAGCGCGCTCATCCAGTTCCACATGGTGTCAGGGTTGGCCTGGAACGCCTGATAACACATGGGGTCCTGGGTCTGCATGGCCGGGTCCATGTGGTTGCTGCCCCAGGTCTTCCAGCACTGGTACGCGCGGGAGGCGGGGTTGACGATGGTGCCGTGAGCCTGGGCGGGGGCCGTCCAGGTCAGTGCGCCGACAACCACGGCGAACAGCATGACGAGCGTCTGGAGAGGACGGCGGATGACCGACCGGGAACGCCCGGTTAACGGGCTCTGGTTGCGCATGTGGGGGGAACTCCTTCCAGCTACGAAGCACTATGGGAGCGCTCCCAACAGTACGGCTTCTGAGTGAAATGTCAATGAAACAAACGGAGTTGATACAGGAGTGGGCGGTGAGCAGGGAATCCGCCGAGAACCGGGGCCGGACCCCTTGCGGAGAGCGGAGAGCGGAGACCGGAGAGCGGGGTGCTGCCCGGACCGGCGTGCGGGGTGACGCCGGGGAGGGGCGTTCGCGGACCAGGTGCCGGAACGCTTCCCCCGCCGGACAGTCGGCCCGGACACCCGCGCGGTCGTTAGGTGGCGGGTGGCCGGGCCGGTGCCCGTGCGATGAGGCAACGGCCCGGCCGGTGGCCCCGGGGAGGTTTTCCCGTCACTGAGCACCCCTCACGCGTGACGGCCCGGGAGGAGCGGGGCGGCGCGTCGCGCGCCCCGCTCGGTGGCAGGATCGTCGTCCGCGACCGGTGCGCAGGGCAAACGGGGGCAGATGCGAATGTCACTTTCCCGGCAGTCGCCGGGCCGCTTTGTGCGGTGTTTGGCCGCGCTTTGAGTCGCCGCCCGCAGCATGGGGACGTGGCTCGGCAGCCACCACGTCGGAATGCGAGACGGGAGAATCGAATTGGGCAGCGAGTGGTTCCGAACGTACGCCCCGGCCGGGTTGGCGTCCGGCGGTACAGGCTCACGGGTACGGCTGGTCTGCTTCCCGCACGCCGGTGGCTCGGCCAGCGCCTTCGTGCCGTTCGCCCGGCTCCTGGCGCCCGTGTGCGAGGTGCTGAGCGTGCAGTACCCGGGGCGGCAGGACCGGCGGCGGCAGGAGCCGGTGCCGGACGTCGGACGGCTCGCCGACACCATCGCCGAGGAGGTGACCCGGCACGTCCCGGAGCCATACGCCTTCTTCGGGCACAGCATGGGCGCCGTCGTCGCCTATGAGACGGCCCGCCGCCTGCGGGCGGGCGGCGAGCCCGCCCCGGTGCGGCTGTTCCTGTCCGGGCGGGGCGCGCCCTCCGCCGAGCCCAGCCCGCACGACGGGCTCCGCACGGACGGCGAACTGATCGCGACCGCGGCCCGGTTGGGTGGCACCGCACCCGATCTGCTGGATGATTCGGAGGTGCGGGACATGGTCCTGCCGGCGTTGCGGGCGGACTATCGTGCCCTCGCCGACTACCGCTGGATCCCCGGGCCCCGCCTGGACGTTCCGTTCACCGTGCTGGTCGGGGACAGCGACCCCGTGGTGACCGTCGCCGAGGCAGCCGCCTGGGAGGGCTTCACCGCCTCGGGCGCCGAGCTCCGGGTCTTCGCCGGCGGGCACTTCTACCTGAACGACCACATCGACGCCGTCGGCCGGACCATCACCGCCGCGCTCGCCGCACCGGGTCGGCAGCCGGCGCACGCCGGGTTCCCGAGCGCGGGCGGCGGGGCGCGGACCGGATCCTCCGCCGCCCCGGGCGACGTGCCGTCGGGGCGGGGTGGCCCGTGGCAGTGACGTTCTCCCCCGAGCTGCACGGTGCGGAGGTCACCGTCTGGCCCGACGTGTGGATCGGTGCGGTGGCCACCTCGACGGGTGCGCCGCCGCCGTACGTCCGAGCGACGGAAGCGGGACGCCGCGGCGCCGGCCGACGGAGGTCGGCCGACGGAGTCGGGGCGGGTGACGAGGGCGCCTTGCTGCGTGCCGCCCGTGCCGCGCGGCGGCAGTCGGGTGTGCCGGAGGGAGAACTGGACCTCGTCATCCACGCCCCGGCCGGGGACGCGGGTGGGCCGGACGGCACCGCCGCCGCGGTGGTGCGCGGACTCGGGTGTCCGCGAGCCACCGCCTGGGAGGTGCGGCGGCCGGCCGGCGGCCCGCTGGTGGCACTGCACCTGGCGGCGCAGTACGTGTCGGGGCGGGCCCCGACGTCGCTGACAGCCCTGGTCACCACCGAGGGCAGAGGTCCGGCGCTCTCCGGCCGGCCTTCCGCGAGGCAGGCGACCGGGCTCGTGCTGACGGCGTCGGCGGGCGTGGCGCGCGTGCTGGCGACCGCCCTGCTGGGCGGCGGCCCGCCCCACGGATCCCTCCTCCGCTCCGACCTCGCCTGGCGCGTGCCCGAGCGGCGGAGGATCCGGTCCGCGCCCCGCCGACGCAGGGGAGGTGATCGCCCTGACGCGGCCGTGGCGGCCGGGCTCGGGGAGCGACAGCGCGAGGTGGCGCGACAGGCGCTGGTCGCCTGCGGGCGCGCGACGGACGACACCGTACGGTTCCTGCCGCCTCCGACCGAAAGCGAGCCTTCACGCGATGAGCAACTCGATGCGTTGAAAAGGCGGTTGGAGCAGGCTGGAGCCCGGCGACGCGAGACGCTCGTGCTGCTCGGCGGGGACGCGGGCGGTGTCGCGTGCGCCGTCGTGGAACTGCCGTCCGTAGTTGTATGGTCGCTCTAGTCCTACGCGTGATTTTTTGTGCTCCTGACTGATTCCCACCCCTGACCAGCGGAGATTCGGACATACTCCAGTGACTCACACCCCGGTTCGACCACTTTTGTTCCACATTAAAGAACGTTTCAAGCTGTACAAACAACTGTGCTGATGGTTTCTTGAGACCTGACCGGACGCTGGCTGAAAAGTGCGTTCGTTCTAGTCGGCGTCAGGCGATGCTGTGGGAGGCTCAACAATGTGGCATGCACAAGCGCATGCGCGTACGACACGGGGACCGTACGTACCGGCATCACTGATCGACGAAGCAGGCGATGATCTGTTCGCCTCCCTGATGCGCAGCGGGTACCGGCCCAAGGCCGGGCGTTATGTGCGATCCCTGCTGGACGCACCGGGACCGAAGACCTTACGGGCCGTAGGCGCCCAGTGGGGCGGCACTGCGGCCGCCCAGCGGGTGCACCACTTCATCACCGCGTCCCCGTGGGACTGGCGGCCGGTGCGGCGAGCCCTCGCCCGGTACGCACTGCGGACGCTGTCGCCGCGGGCCCTGGTGGTCGCCCCCGCCCACCTCGAGCGCGCGGCCCGCCCGCAGGGACCGGGTCCGCAGGCGCTGGGGGCCTGGCTGACATCGGCTGCGGGAACCGTTCCCGTGGACTGGTACCTGATGCCGCTGCGACGGTTCGGCGGCGCGGCCGGCGGATGTCTGTCCGGCCGCGCCCCGACGGCGGCCGACGACCCGCACCTCCTGGACGCGGTTACCGGCGCCACCGGCCTGCTGCCGCCCTGGGAAGGCCCCGTCGTCGTCGACGCCGACGTGCTCGACGCTCCCGCCCTCGCCCATCGGCTCGGGCGGCACGGGCATCGTTTCCTCATCCGGACCGCCCCCGGCACCGCGCTGCGAGTCCACCCGGGCCTGCCCCCACGGCACGACGCCTCGGCGCGCACGGCCGCCGAAGTCGCCGATGCGCTGAGCAGGCTGCGGCGCCCCGTCCGCCTGCGCGGCGCCCCCGTGACAGCGGTGGCCGTCCCGGTCGTCACCGGCCGTCCCTCCCCCGGGCTGCTGCTGCTCGGGGAGTGGGAGAGCGCGCGGCGGCCCCGCGCGCTGTGGCTGACCAATATCCGCTCCCTGCCCCTGCCGGCGCTGGTCCGCCTCACCCGACTGCGGGACCGCGTCCGGCAGGACACGGCCGACCTCACCGAACCGCTCGGCCTGCGCGACTACGCCGGGCGGTCCTACTGCGGCTGCCACCGCCACCTCACCCTCGTCTCCGCGGCCCATCTCCTGACCGTCGTGCACAGATCGGCCGTGGGCCCACCACGTCCCCTCCCCGCGTGACCCCGTGCCGCGGCCGGCCGGACGACAGACCCCGGCCCCGGAACGCGCCCCCACATCCGTCTCCCGCTGCACCGATTCTGCGGAACCCCCCACCGGCCCCCGACATGAGCACCGGCCGTACCGGAACAGGAGCGTGTGTTGTGAAGTTCAGGCTCAGCGGACCTTTCGAGGTCGTCACCGACGACGGAAGGGTACACGCGCCCAGAGCCCCCAAGGTCTCCCGGCTCCTGGCCGTCCTCGCGCTCCAGCCGCGCACCCCGGTCGCCGCCGGCACCCTCGTCCGCGAGCTGTGGGGCGACGCCCCCCCGGCCGGTGCCCTCCGGACCCTGCAGACGCACGTGTACCACGCGCGCAGGACACTGGCCGACCTCTCCTGCCCGCCCGGCCGCCCACTGCTGGTGACCGACGGCCCGGGCTACAGGCTCGACGTGGACGACGACGACGTCGACGCCCGCGTCTTCGAATTCCTCGTCCGCCGCGCGCAGGGCGAACGGGACGCCCAGCTCCTCGACGCGGCCTCCCACCATGTCACCCAGGCCCTGAACCTGTGGCGCGGGCCGCTGCTGAGCAACCTGCCGGTCGGCTCGGTCCTCGCGGGCCGCGCCGTCTGCCTGGAGGAACTGCGCATCCGCGCCCTGGAACTACGCGTGGAGATCGGCGCGGCACGGGGCCGGTTCCGGCACATGCTGCCCGACCTGCGCGCCCTGGTCGAGGAGTACCCGTTGCACGAATGGTTCCACGGCCAGCTCATCCATGCGCTGCACCAGGTGGGCCGCCGGGCCGAGGCACTGCGGGCCTACCGCAACCTGTACACCGTCCTCCGCGCCGAGCTGGGCCTGGAACCCTCCGCCGAGCTGAGACGGCTGCACGCGGAGATCCTCGGCCAAGCCTCCGCCACCGAGCTGCGCCGGGCGGCCCACGAGGCCGCCTGACCGCCGTACCCCACCCGTCGTCGACAACCTCGCCCATGCGCGCAACGCCGTGCGTCAGGGCCGTCCAGGAACCGCGGGCGGCACAGGCCCACCACCTTTGGACCGGCTTTGACCGTCCTTGCGCCCACCGAGACCAAGGGGCCGGACGATGGCGTCCGAGCTCCTGCTGTGGTGACCGGGGCCGTCATCCGACGGCTCGGCCCCGGCCCGAGTCACCGTGTGGACATCCGTGCTGTACCCAAAGGGGGAAGCCATGCAATTCCGCATACTGGGTCCGCTGGAAGTGACCGATCAGAACAAACCGGTGGTGCTCCGCGGCACCAAGCAACGGGCCACCCTGGGGTTCCTGTTGCTGCAGACCAACCGGGTGGTGCCCGTCAGCCAGTTGCTGAACGCGCTGTGGGGCATCGACGAGGCGCCCACGACGGCACGCAAGATCCTGCAGAACGCGGTGTACGGCATTCGCGGGTTCCTGTCCCCCCGGTCCGCCGCCTCGCTGCCCGACACCTACGCCCAGACCCGACCGGCCCTGCTCACCCAGCCCGCCGGCTACATGATGCGCGTGGCACCCGAGCACGTGGACGTGCACCGCTTCCACCAGCAGGTGGCCCAGGGGCGGGAAAAGCGGACGCAGGGCGCGCCGGAGCAGGCGGCGGCCCTGCTGCGTGAGGCGCTCGCCCTGTGGCGCGGGCCCGCCCTGGCCGACCTGGTGGAGGCCGGCATCGACTGGCCGGAACTGGCCGCGCTGGAGAAGACGCGGCTCAACGTCATGGAGGACTACTTCGACGCCCAGCTGGCCTGCGGGCGCCACTACGAGATCATGTCCGAGCTGGAGACCATGGTGCAGGCCGAACCGCTGCGGGAGAGGTCCTGCGGCCAGCTGATGCTCGCCCTGTACCGGTGCGGGCGGCAGGCCGACGCCCTCAACACCTACACCCGGGTACGGGCCGAACTCGTCGAGAACCTGGGGCTGGAGCCGGCCCGCGAACTGCAGGACCTCCAGCAGGCGATTCTTACCCAGGACCTGTCGCTCTCCCCCGGACGGGGCAGTCCGCTACCCGAACCCGGCGGCGAGGCGGGGGCCCGTGAGAGCGTCCACGGGGGCGTGATCACCACCACGCCCGCCCCCACCGCACCGCCCCGCCCGGCGCTCGCCCGCACTCCGGCACCGCGCCCCACCGACCCCGTCCGCCACAGCGTCGGCATCCTGGCCGTGCGCACTCGGCTGGCGCCCTCGCTGGGCGGCGGTGCCCAGGAGAACCTCGACGACCTCCTGGACGGCACCAGCCTGATGGTGCGGGAGCAGATCGAGCGGTTCGGCGGCAAGGTGGCGGCGTCCATCGGGTCGGTATCGCTGGCGCTGTTCGGCCTCGACAACCCGGCGGAGGAGGACCTGAGCCGGGCCGTGCTCGCCGCGCTCGCCATCCGCGAGATGCTCGACATCGGTGCGGAACCCGCCCAGCTGGCGGTGAACGCCGCCGTGACGGCGGGCGACGTGCTGCTTCGCTACGGTGACCCAGGCGACGCGCCGACGGTCGTCGGCACCGCCCTGGACGAGTGCCACGCGCTGCTCTCCGCCGTGCCCACCGGCGAGGTCTGGGTCCACGAGAAGGTGTGTCACGCCACCGTCGACACCATCACCTACCGAAAGCTGGAGGAGGCACCCCACCTTTGGCAGGCGACGGAGCGCCGGCGGTCCACCGCCGACCGGCCGGATGGCCAGGGCGCGGGACAGACCTGGGAACTCGACGTGCTGTGCGGTCTGGTGCGGCGGACCTGGCACCGGTCGGTGCCGCACCTGGTCACCGTTCTCGGCGAGGCGAGCAGCGGCAAGAGCCGACTGCTGGACGACTTCCGCAGGTGGACCGCGCACCAGCCGGACGCGGTGCTGTTCCTGACCGGGCGCACGCCGTCGGCGCCCGGCGACGACTCGCTGCGGGCGCAGGCGGAGATGCTGTCCGCCTACTGCGGCGTCCGCCCCGGCGAGGACGGCACGGCCGCCCTGGTGCGCAAGGCGCGACCGCTG
This sequence comes from Streptomyces sp. ATLC9, assembly GCF_057196705.1. Lineage (NCBI taxonomy): Bacteria > Bacillati > Actinomycetota > Actinomycetes > Kitasatosporales > Streptomycetaceae > Streptomyces > Streptomyces sp. ATLC9. The sequence goes on from NZ_JBXUOY010000009.1 coordinate 34,969, forward strand.
TTCCGGTCGGAGCTGGACGTGGAGTCGATGGTGTCCCGGCTCGCGCCGCTGGTCGGCGGGGCGCCGGAACCGGCCGACGGCACCACCGACGACGACCGGCTCGCCGACATCCTGCACGCCTGGCACACCTTCTTCCAGGAGGTGGCGCGCCGCAAACCGGTCGTCCTGGCCCTGGAGGACCTGCACTGGGCCTCGGACCGGGTGCTGGAGGCCATCGAGGAGTTCGCCAACTCCGCGCGGCCGTGCCGGCTGTTCGTGGTCGCCGTCGCGGGCCCGGAACTGCTGCTGCGCCGGCCGTCGTGGGCCGGCGGGCGGCAGCACGCGACCACGGTGACCCTGGACCACCCCGAACGCATCACCACCGAGCACCTGGTGGAGTTACTGCGGTCCGCCGCCAGTAACTAGACCCCGGTAACCAGACCACCGTCTCCGCCCGCCCCCTCCCCCTCGGCTCCCGCCCCTCTCGATCCCCCCGGTCACTGGTTCCTCGGTGTGCGTCACGGGCGCGGGCCGGCCGTCGCCGCCGGTCCGCGCCGACGTGTGCCCGCACGCCGTCCCGCCGGAACGCGGGCCGGAACAGCGGAACAACGGAAGCGCCCGGAGGACGGCGCTCCACCGTCCGGTCATCGCGCGGGAATCCATTCCACGGTAATCGCACGACCGGCCTTCCCGATGACTTCGCCGTGACTGACCACTGGTTTCCGCAAGCACAGGATGTCATGACGACAAGGAGTGCCATGAATGCGGAAACCGCAGTACCCGAACTGGCCGAACCGAATCTGCGCCGGCTGCTGGGCACCGCCGGACTCGACGTCGAGTACGTCTCCGGGGAGGGAAACGTCCTGCACCGCCGCACCGCGGACGGCTCGCTGACTCCTGTCCTCGACCTCGCCGGCGGCTACGGTTCCCTGATCCTCGGTCACAACCACCCAGCGATCGTCACCCGGGCCCGGGAACTGCTCGACGCCCGTTCGCCCGTGCACGCCCAGTTCTCCTCCCACCCGTACGCCAACGAGCTGGCCGCCGAGCTGAACCGGATCATCCACCGTGAACTCGGCGTCTCCGAGCCCTACTACGCGACGTTCGCCAACAGCGGCGCGGAGGCCGTCGAAGCGGCCGTCAAACACGCCGAGCTGGACCGGGGCCTGCGCCTTTCGGCCGTTCTGGACACCATCGCCGCCCGCGCCGAGGAGGCGCGGACGGCGGTGCTCTCCGGTGCGGCGACGGTGCCCGCCCCCGTCTACGAGCGGCTCGGGGTGACGCGTCCGGCCCGTGACGAGGACGGTGTCGCGCTGCTGATCGCCGAGGCAGAGCGGCGCAACACCGCGGTCGCAGGGCGGGCGCCGGTGCTGCTCGCCCTGGAAGGCGGCTTCCACGGCAAGCTGATCGGCAGCGTCCAGCTCACCCACAACGAGGGCTACCGGGCGCCGTTCGCCGCGCTCGGCCTGCGGACGCGGTTCGTGCCCATGGACCGTCCCGATGTGCTCAAGGAGGTCATGGAGCAGGAGCGTGGCATCCTCTACGGGATCCGGCAGCAGGCCGGCCGGGTCGAGGTGGCCGAGCACGACCACCCCGCGTACTGCGCGTTCCTGCTCGAACCGATCCAGGGCGAGGGCGGCATCCGGCCGCTGTCGCGGAAGTTCGCCGAGGACATCCAGCGGTTCGGCCGCGACGCGGGCTGCCCGGTCGTGGTCGACGAGGTGCAGAGCGGCATGGGCCGCACCGGCGCCCTGCTGGCCAGCTCCGCGCTGGGCCTGCGCGGCGACTACTACGTCCTCGCCAAGGCGTTGGGCGGCGGGATCGCCAAGGCCGCCGTGATGCTCGTACGCGAGACCCGCTACCGGCCGGAGTTCGAGCTGGTGCACAGCTCCACGTTCGCCAAGGACAGCTTCTCCTGCCACATCGCCCTGAAGGTGCTGGAGCTGCTCGAGGCGGAGGACGGCCGGGCCTACCGGCGGGCGGCGGAGCGCGGGGAGGCCCTCGCCGCGATGCTGCGACGGATCGGTGCGACGTTCCCCGAGGTCGTCAGGGAGGTGCGCGGCCGGGGCCTGATGCAGGGGTTCGAGTTCCACGACCAGTCCCGGGCGCGGGATGCGCGGCTCGCCGAAGCGGCGCGCTCCGGCTTGTTCGGCTACGTCATAGCCGGCCACCTGCTGCACGCTCACGGCATCCGCACCTTCCCGACCGCCAGCGCGGTGCACACCCTGCGGTTCGAACCTTCCCTACTGCTCACCGACGAGGAGATCGGCCGCCTGGAGCGGGCTCTGACCGATGTGTGCCAGATCGTTCGGGAGCAGGCGTCGGAACGGCTCGCCGTTCCGTCCTGAACCGGGCGGCCCGCCCCGGAAACGGCCGTCGGAGAGCACAGCTGCCGGGAGCACGGCTCCCGCGAACACGGCCGGCCGGAGAACGGGCAACGGCCGCCGGGTGGAGAAACCGAATTCAGCAACGAAAGGGCAGCGGAACGTCATGACGAGTGAGCAAGCTCCGGCGAGCAGCACGCCAGGCCACGACCGTACCGAGCCGATCGCCGTGGTGGGTCTGGCCTGCCGGCTGCCGGGCGCCGACACTCCGTCGGCCTTCTGGTCGTTGCTGACGGACGGCTCCAGTGCCATCGGGGAGGTGCCCGCCGACCGCTTCCCCCCGCCTGCACGGGCCGCCGTGCGACGCGGCGGTTTCCTGGACGCCGTGGACGCCTTCGACGCGGGCTTCTTCGGGGTGTCGCCGCGGGAGGCCGCAACCATGGACCCGCAGCAGCGCCTCGTCCTCGAACTGGCCTGGGAAGCGCTGGAGGACGCCGGTCTCGTCCCCGCCGCGCTGCGGGACACCCGCACCGCCGTGTTCGTCGGTACCCTGCGCGACGACTACACGAGCCTCCTCTACCAGCGGGGCGCCGAGGCGGTCACCCAGCACACCATGACCGGCGTCAACCGCGGCGTCATCGCCAACCGGGTCTCCTACCACCTGGGTCTGCGCGGCCCGAGTCTCACGGTGGACGCCGCGCAGTCCTCGTCGCTGGTCGCGGTGCACCTGGCCTGCGAGAGCCTGCGCAGCGGGGAGGCCACCGCCGCACTGGCCGCCGGGGTCAACCTCAACCTGCTCGCCGAGCACACCCTGACGGAGGAGCGGTTCGGTGCCCTCTCCCCCGATGGCGTCAGCTACGTCTTCGACGCGCGCGCCAACGGGTTCGTACCCGGCGAGGGAGCCGGCGTGGTCGTGCTCAAGCCGCTGAGCAGAGCGGTGGCGGACGGGGACCGCGTCTACGGCGTCGTCCTCGGTAGCGCCGTCAACAACGACGGCGCCACACCCGGTCTGACGGTACCCAGCGAGGAGGCCCAACGCCAGGTGCTGCGGGCCGCCCGCACCCGGGCCGCGGTGGCCGCGGACGAAGTCCAGTACGTGGAGCTGCACGGCACCGGCACACCCGTCGGGGACCCGGTCGAGGCGGCGGCACTCGGAGGAGAGCTCGGTACGGGACGCGCCCCGGACGCCGCGCTGCACGTCGGCTCCGTGAAGACCAACATCGGTCACCTGGAGGGCGCGGCGGGCATCGCCGGGCTCATCAAAACACTGCTGAGCATCCACCACCGGCTGCTGCCGCCGAGCCTGAACTTCGACACGCCCCACCCGGCCATCCCTCTGGAGGAGCTGGGCCTGACCGTACGGACCCGCACCGGCGCCTGGCCGCGCCCCGACCGCCCGCTGGTGGCGGGCGTCAGCTCCTTCGGCATGGGCGGCACCAACTGCCACGTGGTGCTGGCCCAGGCGCCCGAGGGCGGGGAGCGGACCGGGGAACCGGTGCGCGGCGCGGACCGGGCGGGCGCCCGCGCCGGCGGCAGGCCTTCGAGCACGGCCGCCCCCGCCGGTGCCGAAGACACCGCCCCCGCCCGCGAGTCCGGTGACGCCGCAGTGCCCGGCCGTGCCGGCGAGGTCGGCCCGAGCGGCTCCGGTGGTCTGCCCTGGCTGGTCTCCGGGGCCGATCGCGGTGCGCTGCGGGCGCAGGCGGCGCGGCTGCACGCGTTCGTCACCGATGCCGAACCCGCGCCGGCGGACGTGGCCTGGTCACTGGCCACCACGCGCGCCGCGCTGCGGCACCGTGCCGTCGTCCTCGCACCGGACGCGCGTGCTCTGCTCGACGCCACGCGGGCCCTGGCCGCGGGCCGGACGCACCCGGCGGTGGTGACGGGGACGGCCCGCCCCGGCCCAGTCGGTTTCGTGTTCACCGGCCAGGGCGCCCAGCGCATCGGCATGGGCGGGGAGCTGTACGCCGCGTTCCCGGCGTACGCGGCGGCGTTCGACGAGGTGGCGGATGCCCTCGCGGCACATCTGCCCGTTTCCCCGGCCGAGGTCGTCCGCACCGGCCGGGGCCTCGACGACACGGTCAACACCCAGCCGGCCCTGTTCGCCGTGGAGGTCGCGCTGTACCGGCTGGCCGAGTCGTTCGGGCTGCGGCCCGACCTCGTGGCCGGGCACTCCGTCGGCGAACTCGCCGCCGCGCACGTCGCCGGGGTACTGGACCTGCCGGACGCCGCCGCGCTGGTCGCGGCCCGGGCACGACTGATGCAGGCCGCGCCCGGCGGCGGGGCGATGATCGCGGTCGCGGCGGACGAGGCCGAAGTGGCCGAGCTGCTCGCCGGACGGCCGGGGCTGTCCCTCGCCGCGGTCAACGCGCCGCAGGCCACCGTGATCGCAGGGGACGCCGAGGATGCCGCCGAAGTGGCGGCGCTGCTGGGCGACCGGGGGCGCCGGGTGCGGCGGCTGGCGGTCAGCCACGCTTTCCACTCGCCGCACATGGACGGCGTCCTGGACGACTTCCGCCGAGCCGCGTCCGCCCTCACCTACCACACGCCGCGCATCCCCGTGGTGTCGACGCTGACCGGTGCCGTGGCCGGCGGTGACGACCTGCGCACCGCCGACTACTGGGCCGCCCAGCTGCGCGGCACGGTCCGCTTCTCCGACGCCGTGCGTACGCTGCACGCCCGGGGCGTGGCCACGCTGGTCGAGGTCGGTCCCGACGCGGTGCTGGCGCCGCTGTCCGGACAGTCGGTCGAGGAACTGGCCGCGGTGCCGCTGCTGCGCCGGGACCGCCCGGAACCGACCGCGTTCGTCACCGCGCTGGCCACCGCACACGTCCACGGCGCACCGGTCGACTGGGCCGGCTTCCTGCACGGGACGGGCGGCCGCCGTATCGCCCTGCCCACGTACGCCTTCCAGCGGACCCGGCACTGGCTGGACGACATCGAGAACGGGCCGCGCACCGCCCACCGGACGCCGGACGGGCCTGCCGGGGCCGGCGGCCCACGTCCCGGACGAACACCCGCCCGGGACGTGGCCGACGAGGCGGCACCCGCGGCGGCCCACGGCGGCGAGTTCGCCGAGCGGCTGCGGGTGATGTCCGAGGCCGACCGCCGCCGGGCCGTGGCCGACCTGGTCGCCGAGCACGTCACCGCGGTGCTCCGGTACACGGGCGACGAGCCGGTCGACCGGCACACGCCTTTCCGGGAGCTCGGCTTCACCTCCCTGATGACGACGGAGCTGCGCACGGCCCTCGCCGACGCGATCGGCCTGCGGCTGCCCACCGGGCTGGTCTTCGACCACCCCACCCCCCACCGGCTGGCCGCGTTCGTCGAGGCGGAGCTGCTCGGCGCCGCCGACGACGTACCGGAAGCCGCCGCGGACGCGGACGGTGACGAGCCGATCGCCATCATCGGCATGGCGTGCCGCTACCCCGGCGACGTGGCCTCGCCGGAGGATCTGTGGCAGGTGGTGTCCGAGGGCGTCGACGCCGTCGGACCCTTCCCGCGGGACCGGGGCTGGGACGACGACCTGTACGACCCCGATCCGGGCCGGCCGGGCAAGAGCGCGGTCCGGCACGGCGGGTTCCTCGCCGGGGCCGGCGAGTTCGACGCCGACTTCTTCGGCATCTCGCCGCGCGAGGCGCTCGCCATGGACCCGCAGCAGCGGCTGCTCCTGGAAACCTCCTGGGAGGCCGTGGAGCGGGCCGGGCTGCTCCCCGAGGAGCTGCGCGGCACCCGCACCGGCGTCTTCGTCGGCGCGACCTCCCTGGAGTACGGGCCCCGGATGCAGGACGCGCCCGAGAGCGTACAGGGGCATGTGCTGACCGGCAGCACGGCGAGCGTGATGTCGGGCCGGATCGCCTACCAGCTCGGCCTGCTCGGTCCGGCGGTGACCGCGGACACGGCCTGTTCCTCCTCGTTGGTCGCACTGCACCTGGCGATCCGGTCGCTGCGGTCCGGGGAGACGAACCTGGCGCTCGCGGGCGGCGCCGCGGTGATGTCGTCCCCCGGCATGTTCGTGGAGTTCTCGCGGCAGCGCGGGCTGGCCGCGGACGGCCGCTGCAAGTCCTTCTCCGCCTCCGCCGACGGCACCGGCTGGTCCGAGGGCGTCGGCATGCTGCTCGTGGAGCGGCTCTCCGACGCCCGCCGCAACGGCCACCGGGTCCTGGCGGTCGTCCGGGGGTCGGCCGTCAACCAGGACGGCGCCAGCAACGGGCTGACCGCCCCGAGCGGCCTCGCCCAGCAACGGGTGGTCGGCCGGGCCCTGGCCGACGCCGGCCTGGGCCCGGCGGACATCGACGCGGTGGAGGCCCACGGCACCGGCACCACGCTCGGCGACCCGATCGAGGCCGAGGCGCTCATCGCCACCTACGGCAGCGACCGCGGCGGGCTCGGTCCCGTCTGGCTCGGGTCCCTGAAGTCCAACATCGGCCACGCCCAGGCCGCCGCCGGGGTGGGCGGTGTGATCAAGATGGTGGAGGCCATGCGGCACGGCGTGCTGCCGCGCACGCTGCACGTGGACGAGCCGACCCCGCACGTGGACTGGTCGGCCGGGACCGTCGCCCTGCTGACCGAAGCCAGGCAGTGGCCCGCGACCGGCCGGCCGCGCCGCGCCGCCGTCTCCTCCTTCGGTATCAGCGGCACCAACGCCCACGTCGTCCTGGAGTACGACGGGCAGGGCGCGCACGACCCGCAGGGCACGGCCGCCCCCCGGACGGACGGCGAGGACGCCGGGAGTCCCAAGGGCGCCCGCACGGCCGAGGAGGCGCCGGCCGGCGCCTCCTTCCCGACCCCGTGGGTCCTCTCGGCCCGTGACACCGCCGCGCTCAGCGCCCAGGCGGACCGGCTGCGGCGGCATCTGGAGCCCGGCGCCGACGACGCGGCCGTCGGCTGGTCCCTGGCCGCCACCCGTACGGCGTTCGAGCAGCGGGCCGTGCTGCTCGGCACGGGCCTGCCCGAGCGGCTCGCCGCGCTGTCCGCGCTCGCCGGCGGGGACGCCCCGGACCACCCGGGCCTGATCACGGGCAACGCGGCGGGCGCGGGCCGCACGGCGTTCCTGTTCACCGGGCAGGGTGCCCAGCGCATCGGCATGGGCCGTGCGCTGCACGCGGCGCACCCGGTGTTCGCCGCCGCCCTGGACGAGGTGTGCGCCGCGTTCGGGGAACTGCTGCCGGTGCCGCTGAGCGAGGTGCTGTGCGCCGCGGCGACCAGCGAGGCCGGCGCCCTGCTGGACGAGACCCGTTACACCCAGCCCGCGCTGTTCGCCGTGGAGACCGCGCTGTTCCGCCTGCTGCGCCACCACGGGATGACGCCTCATCTGCTGGCCGGTCACTCCATCGGCGAGGTGACAGCGGCCCATGCGGCCGGTGTGCTCTCCCTCTCCGACGCCGCCGCGCTGGTCGCCGCCCGGGGCCGGTTGATGCAGGCCGCTCCGGGCGGCGGCGCCATGATCGCCGTGCAGGCCGCGGAGGAGGAGGTCCTCGCAGACCTCGCCGGCCGGCCGGAGCTGGCCGTCGCCGCGGTCAACGGCCCGCGTTCCGTGGTGATCTCGGGGGACGCCGGGGCCGCTGAGGAGGTGGCCGCGGCGTGGCGGGAGCGGGGTCGCAGGACGACACGGCTGACGGTGAGCCACGCCTTCCACTCGCCGCACATGGACGGCGTCCTGGACGAGTTCCGGGCGGTCACCGCCGAGCTGGACTACCACCCGCCGGTCCTGCCCGTCGTCTCCGCCGTCACCGGCCGGCTCGCCACCGCCGACGAGCTGACCTCCCCGGACTACTGGACCGGGCAGATCCGTGCGACCGTGCGCTGGCTGGACGCCGCGCGCGAGCTGCGGCGACAGGGCGCCACCGTGGCCGTCGAAGTCGGCCCCGACGCCGTGCTGGCACCGCTCGCACGCACCGCCGTCGACGATGACGCGTTCACCGCCGTACCGCTGATGCGGGCCGGCCGCCCGGAGGCGGAGAGCGTCGCCGAGGGCATCGCCCGCGCCCACACGGCCGGGGCGCCGCTGGACGCGGCGACGTTCTTCCCCGGCGGCACACCGGTCGACCTGCCCACCTACGCCTTCCACCGCCGCACCTTCTGGCTGGCGCCGCAGTCCGCCGCCGGAGCGCGTGGGCTCGGCCTCGACACGGCCGGCCATCCGCTGCTCTCCGCGGTCGTGGACCTCGCCGAGCGCGGGGAGGCGGTACTGACCAGCCGTGTCTCGGTGGCCGCCCAGCCGTGGCTGGCCGACCACGTCATCGCGGGCACCGTGCTGCTGCCCGCCACCGCGTTCCTGGAACTGGCCTTCGCCGCCGGCGACCGGCTCGGTGTCCCGTGCGTGGAGGACCTGGCACTGGAGTCGCCGCTGCCGCTGCCCGCGACCGGGGCGGTACGGATCCAGGTCGGCGTGAAGGCGCCGGACGCCTCGGGCCGACGGGCGTTCACCGTGCACTCCGCACCGGACGGCGACGACATGCCCGTACGGGCCTGGACCCGGCACGCCTCCGGCACGCTCGGCGCCCAGGCCCCCGCCGGCCGCCCGGTCGCCGGCCCCGCGTCCGGCGCCCCGCGTCCGGTGGACGATGCCTACGCCCGTCTCGACGCGCTCGGCTACGGCTACGGGCCCGCGTTCCGCAACCTCGTGTCGGTGCGGGACGACGGTGCGGACGTGTACGCCGAGGTGCGGCTGCCGGAGGAACTGCACGAGACGGCCGGCCGGTTCGGGGTGCACCCCGCCCTGCTGGACGCCGTGCTCCACCCGCTCGTGCTGGCCGCGGCGCCGCCGGACGACGACGGCGCCATCCGGCTGCCCTTCGCCTGGTCCGGCGTGGCCGTGCACGCGAGCGGCGCCACCGCGCTGCGGGCCCGGATCAGCCGCCTGGGCGCCGGCACGGTGAGCGTGTCGCTGACCGATCCGGCCGGGGCGCCCGTCGCCGACATCGAGTCGCTGACCCTGCGCCCGGTGGCGAAGGACCGCCTCACGACGTCCGTCGCGGCCGGGTCCCTGTACCGGCTCGACTGGAAGCCCGCCGCCGACGGGCCGGCCGGGCCGCCTCCCGTGTGGACGGAGGCCGGTGAGGACCTCGCGCGGGCGGAACCGGCAGAGGTGGTCGTCCTGCGGGCGGCCGGGGTCCCGGGCGACCGGCATGCGGCGGCCGCCCGGGTGCTGGCCGGTCTCCAGGTGTTCCTGGCGGACGAGCGGTTCGCGAACTCCCGGCTTGCTGTCGTCACCCGGGGTGCCGTCGCGGCGTCGCCCTCCGAGGACATCGCCGATGCGGCCGCCTCGGCCGTCTGGGGCCTGGTCCGCGCGGTGCGCTCCGAGCATCCGGATCGGCTGCTGCTCATCGACGTCGGCCCCGCCGACGAGGACGGGCCGGGCGGGACCGCGCTGCGGGCGGCGTTGGCCGGCGGGGAGCCCGAGACCGCTGTACGCGCCGGTACGGCGCTGGTCCCGCGGCTCGCCCCCGTCCGCCCGCTTCCCGACGCCGCGCCACCGCGGCTCGACCCGGACGGCACCGTCCTTGTCACCGGTGGCACAGGCGGGCTCGGTGCCCTGTTCGCCCGCCACCTGGTGACCCGCCACGGCGTACGGCACCTGCTGCTGGTCGGCCGACGCGGACCGGGCGCGCCGGGCGCCGCCGACCTCGCCCGCGAACTGGGCGAACTGGGTGCCGAGGTGCGGCTCGCCGCGGTGGACGTCGCCGACCGCGACTCCCTCGCCGCACTGCTCGACTCCGTTCCGGACGCACACCCGCTGACCGCCGTCGTGCACGCCGCCGGAGTCCTCGACGACGCCACCGTGCTGTCCCTCACCCCCGAGCGGCTGAGCACCGTCCTCCGCCCCAAGGCGGACGCGGCCTGGCACCTGCACGAGCTGACCGCCGGCGCGGACCTGGCGGCCTTCGTCCTGTTCTCCTCGGTGTCCGGGCTGCTCGGCACCGCCGGTCAGGGCAACTACGCCGCGGCCAACACCTGCCTGGACGCCCTGGCCTGCCACCGCCACGCCCTGGGGCTGCCGGCGGTCTCGCTGGCGTGGGGTCTGTGGGACACGGGCAACGGCATGGGCGCCGCCCTCACCGACGCCGAACGCGCCCGCTGGAGGCGGGCCGGTCTGCCGCCGCTCACCGCCGAGGAGGGCCTCGCCCTGTTCGACTCGGCGCTGACGGCCGGCGACCCGCTGCTCGCCCCGGTCACGGTACGGCCTCCCGAGACGGGCCCCGCGCACCCGCTGCTGCGCGACCTGCTGCCGGCCCGTACGGCCCGGCGCACCGCGGCACGCCGTACGGACGGCGCCGACGGATCCGACTGGGCCCGGCAGACGGCGGCGCTTCCCGCCGACGAGCGGGCCGAGGCCGTGCTCGACCTGGTGCGCGCCAAGGTCGCCGCCGTTCTCGGGCACAGCGGGGCGGGGGCCGTCGTCCCCGAACGGGCTTTCAAGGACATCGGATTCGACTCGATGGCCTCGGTGGAACTGCGCAACGAGCTGGGCCGGGCCACCGGGCTGCGGCTGCCCGCCACGCTCGTCTTCGACCACCCGGCGCCACGCGCCGTCGCCGAGCACCTGCTGACCCTGGTGACGGCCGAGGAGCGGCCCGCGCCGGCCACGCCCGTCCGCTCCCGGCCGGCGGACGGCGAGCCGATCGCGATCGTCGGCATGGCCTGCCGCTATCCCGGCGGGGTCGCCTCTCCGGAAGAGTTGTGGCGGCTGGTGGCCGAGGGGGTGGACGCGGTGAGCGAGTTCCCCGTGAACCGCGGCTGGGACCTGGCGGCCCTGTACGACCCCGACCCGGAGCGCACCGGCACCAGCTACACCCGGCACGGCGGTTTCCTGCACGACGCCGACCTCTTCGACGCCGCGTTCTTCGGGATGTCGCCGCGTGAGGCGACGGCGACCGATCCGCAGCAGCGGCTGCTGCTGGAGACCGTGTGGGAGGCGTTCGAGAGTGCCGGAATCGACCCGGCCGACCTGCGGGGCAGCTCCACGGGCGTGTTCGCGGGCGCCATGTACGACGACTACGCGGCGCGGATGTCCGCGGCGGCGGGCGAGTTCGAGGGCTTCCTTCTCGCCGGGAACCTCTCCAGCGTGCTGTCGGGCCGGGTGGCGTACAACTACGGCCTGCAGGGCCCGGCCATCACCGTGGACACGGCCTGTTCCTCCTCCCTGGTCGCACTCCACCTGGCGGCGAACGCGCTGCGCGGCGGCGAGTGCGACCTGGCCCTGGCGGGCGGAGTGACGGTGATGGCTCAGCCGACGACCTTCGTGGAGTTCTCGCGGCAGCGCGGGCTGGCCGCGGACGGCCGCTGCAAGTCGTTCTCGGCGTCCGCCGACGGCACCGGCTGGTCCGAGGGCGTGGGCGTGCTCGTGCTGGAACGGCTGTCCGACGCCCGGCGGCGAGGTCACCAGGTCCTGGCGGTGGTGCGCGGCTCGGCCGTCAACCAGGACGGTGCGAGCAACGGCCTGACGGCGCCCAACGGCCCCTCCCAGGAACGGGTGATCCGTGAGGCGCTGGCCGACGCCGGGCTCGGCCCGTCGGACATCGACGCGGTCGAGGCGCACGGCACGGGCACCACGCTGGGCGATCCGATCGAGGCGACGGCGCTGCTCAACACGTACGGGCGGGAACGGCCCGAGGACGGCCGCCCGCTGTGGCTGGGCTCGCTGAAGTCGAACATCGGTCATGCGCAGGCGGCGGCGGGCGTCGGCGGTGTCATCAAGATGATCAAGGCGATGGAGCACGGTGTGCTGCCCGGGTCACTGCACCTCGAGGAGCCCACCCCGCACGTCGACTGGACATCGGGCGCGGTGGAGCTGCTCACCGGCCCCCGGGCCTGGCCCGGGGAGGACGGGCCGCGCCGGGCCGGTGTCTCCTCCTTCGGCATCAGCGGCACGAACGCCCACGTGATCATCGAGCAGCCCCCCGCGCCGGCCCCTGACGCGCGCACGGGCACCGGCTCGTCCTCGGGTGCGGTCCCCTGGATCCTCAGTGCCCGCGACGAGGACGCGTTGCGCGCACAGGCGGGACGGCTGCACGCCCACCTGAACGGGCATCCGGACGTCGGGGCCGCGGACGTCGCCCGGACACTGGCGAGCGGACGGTCCGTCATGGAGCACGGCGCCGTCGTCGTCGGCGGCGCGCGGGACGACCTGCTCGACGGGCTCGACGCGCTCGCCCAGGGCCGCCCCTCCCCGCGGGTGCTGCGCGGCCGTGCCGTCCCGCCGGGCCGTACGGCCTTCCTGTTCACCGGGCAGGGCAGCCAGCGGCCGGGCATGGGACGTGGGCTGTACGCGCACTCCCCGGTGTTCGCCCAGGCCCTCGACGAGGTGTGCGACCACCTCGACGGAGCGCTGGAGCAGCCGTTGAAGGACGTTCTTTTCGCCGCCGAGGGCAGTGCGCAGGCCGCGCTGCTGGACCGCACCGACTTCACCCAGGCCGCACTGTTCGCGCTGGAGGTGGCACTGTTCCGCTGGTTCGAGCACCACGGCGTCACCCCGGACGTCGTCCTCGGCCATTCCGTGGGCGAGGTGGCCGCCGCGCATGTGTCGGGCGTACTGGACCTGGCCGACGCGGCCGTCCTGGTGGCCGCGCGCGGCCGGCTGATGCGGGCCGCCCGCGCCGGCGGGGCGATGGCCGCCGTCGAGACGGGCGAGGACGAGGTCCTGCGGGCGCTGCGGGAGCGCGGCGAGGACGCCGGGACGGTGGCCGTGGCCGCCGTGAACGGCCCGCGCGCGGTGGTGGTCTCCGGCGACGCCGAGGCCGTCGACGAGTTGGTGGCGCAGTGGGACCGGCAGGGCCTGCGCACCCGGCGCCTGACGGTCAGCCACGCCTTCCACTCACCGCACATGGACGACGTCCTCGACGCGTTCCGGGCTGTGGCGAAGGGGCTGACCTTCCGGCCGCCGACGATCCCGGTCGTCTCCGATGTCACCGGTGACCTCGCCACGGACGAGGAACTGGCCTCGCCCGACTACTGGGCGCAGCACATCCGGCGGACGGTGCGTTTCCACGACGGTGTGCGGTCCCTGCGGGCGCAGGGGGTGGCACACTTCGTCGAGCTCGGTCCCGACGGCGTCCTGACCGCGCTGACGCGCACGGCGCTGGCCGAGGAGACCGGCGTGCTGGCCCCGGCACTGCGCCGTGGCAGGCCCGAACCGGAGACGGTCGTGGCGACCCTGGCGCTGCTGAGGCTGCAGGGCGCAGCGCCCGACTGGTCGGCGCTGCTGCCCGGTGCCCGCCGGGTGGAGCTGCCCGGGTACGCCTTCCAGCGCCGGCGCCACTGGCTCGACGTCCCGGCCGCCACCGCCGGTGACGCGGCCGGGCTGGGTCTGGGCGCGGTGGACCATCCGCTGCTCGGCGCATCGGTCGGCCGGGCCGGCCGGGACGAGGCGCTGTTCACCGGAGTGTTGTCACTGCGCACCCACCCGTGGCTCGCCGACCACGCGGTCGCGGGTTCGGTGCTGCTGCCGGCGACCGCCCTGCTCGAACTCGCGACACGCGCCGCCGGGCAGGTGGGCTGCGACCGGGTCGCGGAACTGAACCTGGCGGCACCGCTGGTGGTGCCCGAGCACGGCGGCGTGCAGGTCCAGGTGTTCGTCGGGGCACCCGGTCCGGACGGCGAACGCCCGCTGGAGATCCACGCCCGCCGCGGCGACGAGACGTGGACACGACACGCCGACGGCACGCTGGCCTCCGGTGCCGCTGCCGCCGAGGGGCTGCTGGTGTGGCCGCCGGCGGGCGCCACGGAGATCGCCCTGGACGGAGCCTACGAGGCGCTCGCCACGCACGGGTACGCCTACGGTCCCGCTTTCCGCGGTCTGCGCCGGCTGTGGCGCGCCGGGACGGACGTGTTCGCCGAGGTGGCGCTGCCCGAGTCGGTCCGCGAGCAGGCGGCGCGGTACGGGCTGCACCCGGCGCTGCTGGACGCGGCGCTGCATCCGCTGTTGCCCGGCGTGGTCCAGGAGTCGGTCCCCGCCCGACTGCCGTTCGCGTGGGCCGATGTCACGGTGCACGCCACCGGGGCGTCGGCACTGCGGGTCCGGCTCAGCCTGCCCGACGACGAGGCGGGGGACACGGCGACGGCACGGTTGACCGTGGCAGACGGCTCCGGGCTGCCTGTGGCCCAGGTGGGCGCGCTGGCGCTGCGCCCGCTGTCCGCAGAGGCCGTACGGGCCGCCGGCGCGGGACACGCGGGGCTGCTGCCACTGTCCTGGTCGCCCCGCCCGGCACCGGACGGCCCGGTGGATACGGCCGGCTGGACGGCCCTCGGCGCCTTCCCGGCGGCGTCGCTGCCCTCTTGCGCCGATCTGGAGGCGGCGGCCGGGACGCGGCCCACGACGCTGCTGTGGGAGCCGCCGACGGCGGACGGCGCCACCGTGCCCGAGCGGGCACAAGCCCACCTGGAAGCGGCGCTGGCGCTGCTGCGGGCCTTCCTCGGTGACGACCGGTTCGCGGACACCCGGCTGGTGGTGATCACTCGCGGGGCGACGGCCGTCGAGCCCGGCGAGGAGGTGCACGACCTGGAGCGGGCCGGGCTGTGGGGGCTGCTGCGGGTCGCGCAGACCGAGCACCCGGGCCGGGTGGCCGTGGTCGACGTGGGTGCCGGCGAGTGCGCCGAGGCGGACCTGCTCGCGGCCGTCACCGCCGCGGAACCGCAGATCGCGATGCGCGGTGGCCGGCTGCTGGTGCCCCGGCTGACCCGGGTGGCCGGTGAGGAGCCCGCCGGGGCGGCGCCCCGCTGGGACGACGGTACCGTCCTGGTGACCGGGGCCACCGGCGCCCTGGGCGGGGTACTGGCCCGCCATCTGGTCACCGCGCGCGGGACACGGCGGTTGCTGCTGCTGTCGCGGCGCGGAGAAGGGGCGCCCGGCGCCGCCGCGCTCCGCGCCGAACTGGAAGGGCTCGGCGCGGAGGTGACGTTCGCGGCCTGCGACGCCGCGGACCGGGCCGCGCTGGCCGGGGTCCTCGCGGCGGTGCCCGCGGAAGCGCCGGTGCGGGCCGTGGTGCACACCGCCGGTGTGCTGGACGACACGGTGGTCACCGACCTGACGCCCGAGCGGTTGCGCCATGTACTGCGGCCGAAGATCGACGCGGCGTGGAACCTGCACGAACTGACCCGGGACCTGCCGCTGTCCGCGTTCGTGCTGTACTCCTCCGTCGCCGGCCTCATAGGCAACGCCGGGCAGGGCAACTACGCGGCGGCCAACACGTTCCTGGACGCACTGGCCCAGCACCGGCACGCGCGGGGACTGCCCGCGGCCTCCCTGGCCTGGGGTCTGTGGGCGGACACCAGCGCCCTCAGCGCCGGCCTCGGCGAGACGGACCGGCGGCGCCTGGCACGGATCGGGCTGCGCCCGCTCTCCTCCGAGGAGGGCACCACCCTGTTCGACCTCGCTCTGGCGGCCGGCCGGCCGGTGGTGGCCCTGACCGGACTCGATCCGGACGCACTGCGCCGGCAGGGCGAGCAGGCCGCGCCGGTCCTGCGCGGCCTGGCGC
>NZ_JBXUOY010000010.1:0-47298 GCF_057196705.1 Streptomyces sp. ATLC9
GCCCTGCGGCTGCGCCGCCGGCCAGTGGGCGGGAGCGGCCTGCGCGGGCGCGGGAGCCGCCGCGGTCCGGCCGGAGAAGGCCAGCCGGGGCCCGTCGGCGGCGTTGCCGAGGTGCACCACCGAACCCGCGCCGACCTCCAGTCGCTGGACGCGCCGGCCCTGCGCGTACGTGCCGTTGGTGCTGCCGTGGTCCTCGACGAGCCAGTTACCGCCGCCCCAGCGCAGTGTGGCGTGCCGCCAGGAGACCCTGGCGTCGTCGACCACGATGTCACCCTGCGGATCACGTCCGAGGGTGTACGGCCTGGACAGGTCGAGCGTCCAGGTCCGTCCGTTCAGTTCCAGTACGAGTTCCGGCACTCCATGCCCCACAAAGTTGTCCCCCCGAGCTACCCCCTGTGACGAGGGGGCTAGGGATGGCGAACGATCGTGGAGGAACTATTCCAGGCCCGGCGGCCGGATATGAAGTCGCCCTCGGCGGATGGCTGCCGAACCCCTACGGTCCGGCGCGCCGCCGTCGGCGGTGCCTGACCTGGGCTGTCCGGGGTACGGACGTGCGTACGGAACCGCCCTGGTGCTCGATACCGTAGGGACCATCATGAGCGCTTCGCAGACCCCGCCGCCCGTCCCCGCCGCCGCGACCGGAGCGGACGCCGACACCCCCACCCTCCTGGTGAAGATCTTCGGCAGGGACCGGCCGGGCATCACCGCAGGTCTCTTCGAGACGCTGGCCGCCCACTCCCTGGATGTCATAGACATCGAGCAGGTCGTCACCCGCGGCCGCATCACCCTGTGCGCCCTGGTCACCACGCCGGGCGGGAACGGCGCCGAGGGGGGGCTGCGGGCGACCGTGCACTCCTGGGCGGAGTCGATGCGGCTCCAGGCGGAGATCATCTCCGGCCGGGGCGACAACCGGCCGCGCGGTACCGGCCGCTCCCACGTCACCGTGCTCGGCCATCCGCTGACCGCCGAGGCCACGGCTGCCATCGCCGCCCGGATAACCGGTGTCGGCGGCAACATCGACCGGATCTTCCGGTTGGCGAAGTACCCGGTCACGGCGGTGGAGTTCGCCGTGTCCGGCACCGGCACGGAGGAGCTGCGCACCGCCCTGGCCCCCAAGGCGGCGGCCCTGGGCGTGGACGTCGCCGTCGTCGCCGCCGGGCTGCACCGCCGGGCGCAGCGCCTGGTGGTGATGGACGTGGACTCCACGCTCATCCAGGACGAGGTGATCGAACTGTTCGCGGCGCACGCCGGCTGCGAGGAGAGGGTCGCCGAGGTGACCGCCGCCGCGATGCGCGGCGAGCTGGACTTCGAGCAGTCTCTGCACGCCCGGGTGGCACTGCTGGAGGGACTGGACGAGTCGGTCGTCGACAAGGTCCGCGCCGAGGTCCGGCTCACGCCGGGGGCGCGCACACTCATCCGCACGCTCAAGCGCCTGGGCTACCAGGTGGGCGTGGTGTCGGGCGGTTTCACCCAGGTCACCGACGATCTGCGGGAACGGCTGGGGCTGGACTTCGCCTCGGCCAACACCCTGGAGGTCGTGGACGGGAAGCTGACCGGCAGGGTCGTCGGGGAGGTCGTCGACAGGGCGGGCAAGGCCCGGCTGCTGCGCCGCTTCGCGGCGGAGGCCGGGGTGCCGCTGGCCCAGACCGTGGCGATCGGCGACGGCGCCAACGACCTGGACATGCTCAACACCGCGGGGCTCGGTGTCGCCTTCAACGCCAAGCCGGTGGTTCAGGAGGCCGCGCACGCCGCGGTGAACGTGCCGTTCCTGGACACCGTGCTGTACCTGCTGGGCGTCACGCGCGAGGAGGTCGAGGCGGCCGACACCGCGCTCTGAGACCGCCCGCCCGTACGGGCCGGCACCGGCCGGGTCGGCCCGTGCGGCGTCAGTCGTGCCGTCAGTCGTGCGGTGCCCAGTGCGCCTCGAGGCGGCTGGTTCCGAGTTCCACGGACTTCCAGGAACCGGTGAAGGAGAGCACGACCGCGGCGGAGGTGGGGAAGCCGATGCGGGCGAGCCGGCTCCTGGCGTCCTCCTCGGCCTCTCCGGCGAGCGCGTCGGCCATGGCGTGCATGCCGGGGTTGTGGCCGACGAGCATGAGGTCCACGATGTCGTCCGGCACCTCGTTGACCACCGCGATCAGTTCGCCGAGCGAGGCCTCGTAGAGCCGCTCCTCGAAGACCGTCCTCGGCCGCTGCGGCAGTTCGTGGACGACCAGTTTCCAGGTCTCGCGGGTGCGGGCGGCGGTGGAGCAGAGGGTGAGATCGGGGACGATGCCGCTGGCGGCGAGCCAGCGGCCGGCGGCCGGTGCGTCCCTGCGTCCCCGTTCCGCCAGGGGCCTGTCGTGGTCGGCCACGTCGTCGGGCCAGTCGGCTTTGGCATGTCGGAGGATGACGATCCTGCGTGACACATCGGCGCTCATGCCTCCAGCTTCGCACGAACGGCGGCGTGTGGCGCGGGGAGTTGAGGACCCTCCCCGACCGGGTGACCTCGTGGGCGGAGGCGGCCGGTCAGCGGGACAGCAGTTCCCGGAGCCGGCCCAGCAGGTCCGCGAGGTACCGCCGGGACTCGGCGTCGGCGGCCTCGGCCTCGCCGGCGCCCGCGAGCAGCGACAGCAGCACCGCGAAGGCGATCACGGGCAGCGCCGCGGCCCACCACGGCAGCCGTGCGTCCGCGCCGCCGGCCGTCGGCCGGGGGGTGTGCCGGGTGGGTGCGTGGGCCGTCATCGGGCTCGCCTCCGTCGTCTTCCGTGGCGTCTTGGCGGTGTGCCACGACGCTACGGACCGCGGGGCGGCCGCTCCATCCGGTGGTCCACCCATTGCCCCCTGAGGCCGGCCCCCTAGGGGATGGCGGGGCGGGCCCCACCACGGCACCGCCGCGCCCCGCCGGGCGGTGGTCCCGGCGGTGGCGCCGTGCGGCCGGGGCGGGCCGGTACGGCTACGGGGCGATGACGGAGGCGAGCACGCCGATCACGACCGTGACGCCGAGCATCGCGCCGAGGACGAGGAGCAGCTTCTTCTGGCCATTGGGCGGATTGGGTTCGAGCACTGGCATGGGCCCAGTGTCGCACTCAGCCGCCGTCCTCGACGCATCGGTCCCGGCCCGCCACCAGGCCCACCGCGAGCTGGGCGGTCATCAGGGCGGCCATCAGAGCCAGGGGTGCGTGCCAGCCCCCGGTGTGCTGGTGGAGGGCTCCGACCAGCAGCGGCCCGGGAACGGCGATCAGGTAGCCGGTGCCCTGGGCGAAGGCGGAGAGTTTGGCGACCCCGGCGCCGGTCCGCGCCCGCATCCCGATCATCGTGAGGACGAGGGGGAAGGCGCAGTTGGAGACGCCCAGCAGCAGTGCCCAGGCCCAGGCCCCCTGCGCGGGAGCGAGCCACAGCCCGGCGTATCCGCCCAGTCCGCAGCAGGCCAGGACGGCGACGAGGGGACCCTGGTGGCCGAGCCGGGCGGCGATCCGCGGCAGCACGTAGGACAGGGGGATGCTCATTCCCATGGTGACCGCCAGCAGCAGGCCGGCCGTGGAGGCGGGGACCCCGGCGTCGCGGAAGATCTGCGGCAGCCAGCCCATGACGACGTAGGCGGCGGTGGCCTGGAAGCCGAAGAAGACGCCGAGCGACCAGGCGGTGCCGGAACGGGTGATCCGGATTTCGGCGCCGGGTCCCTCCGCGGCGGTCCCGGCGCCGGCGGTCCCGGTGGCACGGGCGCGGGCACCGCGTACGACCGGTGCCCACACCAGCAGGGCGAGGGCGCCGGGCAGTGCCCACATCCCGAGCCCCAGGCGCCAGTCGCCGCCCAGCGTCCGGACCGCCGGGACGGTGAGGGCGGCGGCCGCGGCGGTGCCCACGGAGAGCGACATGGAGTACAGGCCGGTCATCGGGCCGATCCGGTCGGGGAACCAGCGCTTGACGACCACGGGCATCAGGACGTTGCCGACCGCGATGCCCGCCAGCGCCAGGGCGCTGGAGGCCAGGAACCAGGCCGTCGCGCCGGTGAGGGGACGCAGCGCCAGTCCGGCGGTGACGGCGGCCATCCCGGCGAGGACCACGGCGGCCGGGCCCCAGCGGCGGGCCAGCCGGGGTGCGGCGCCACCGAAGACGGCGAAGCAGAGGGCGGGCGCGGAGGTCAGCAGCCCGGCGACGGTGCCGTTCATCGCCAGCGCTTCGCGGACCTCCTCCAGGAGCGGGCCCAGTGCGGTGATGGCGGGGCGCAGATTGAGGGCCGCGAGGACGATGCCCGCGACCAGCAGCCTCCGTGCCCACGGGGAGGCGCCCGGGGAAGCGTCGGAGGGAGCGCCCGGGGCGGTGCGGGTGCCTACGCTGTCCGGGTTCCCTCCTTCGGCGCGGTGGTCGGTGATCGCGGGATCCTCAGCCATGACATGCATCATAGAATCATCGGATGAATTAAGGCCACCTGGTGCGCCTCGCCGCTCGCCCGCCGTACTCACCGCCCCGCCGATCCGGGAAGTGCCATGCCCCTGACCTCACCCCGCCGCTCAGCCCTGGCCGACCAGGTCATCGACGCCCTGCGCGACCAGATCACCTCAGGAGAGTGGCCGGTGGGATCCCGCATCCCGACCGAGCCCGAGCTGGTCGAACAGCTCGGCGTGGCTCGCAACACCGTACGCGAGGCCGTGCGGGCGCTCGCCCACAACGGACTGCTGGACATCCGGCAGGGCTCGGGCACCTACGTGGTGGCCACCAGCGAACTCGCCGGGGTGATGCACCGCCGTTTCGCGGACGCCGACTCGCGCGACGTGGCCGAGCTGCGTTCGGCGCTGGAGGCCGAGGCGGCCCGGCTGGCCGCGCACCGCCGTACCGAGCAGGACCTGCGCCAGCTGCGGGCGCTGCTCCGCCGCCGCGAGGCGGCCTGGGAGACGGGCGAGGTGGAGCGCTTCGTGGAGGCCGACGTCACGCTGCACCTGGCGATCGTCAGGGCGTCCCACAACGAGGTGCTGACCGCGCTCTACGCGGACCTCGGCACCGTCCTGCGGGCCTTCCTCCGCAACGATGTGGGCGAGGAGCTGAGGTCGGAGGAGTATCTGGACCACGGGCGGCTGGTGGACGCCATCGCCGACCGCGACGCGGAGACGGCCGCGCGGGAGGCGGGCTCGTACGCCCGGGCCTGCCGCGGCCCCGGCTCCCGCGGCTGACCCCTCCCTCCGGACAGCCGTCCGCGAAGGACGTGCCGCGGCACGTCTGCCGCGGCACGCGCCGGGGCCGCCTCCGGTCGCGCGATCGCGGGCGCGCTACGCGCCCATCATGTGGACACCGCCGTCCACGTGCACGATCTCGCCGGTCGTCTTCGGGAACCAGTCCGAGAGCAGGGCGACCACGCCGCGCGCGGCGGGCTCGGGATCGGTGAGGTCCCAGCCGATCGGGGCGCGGGTCTTCCACACGTCCGCCAGCTCCTCGAAACCCGGGATGGACTTGGCGGCCATGGACTTGATGGGCCCGGCCGACACCAGGTTGCAGCGGATGTCCTTGTGGCCCAGGTCGCGGGCGAGGTAGCGGGAGGTGGACTCCAGCGCGGCCTTGGCCACGCCCATCCAGTCGTACTTGGGCCAGGCCACCTGCGCGTCGAAGTCCATTCCGACGACCGAGCCGCCGCGCTTCTCGAGCAGCGGCAGCAGGGCCATGGTCAGCGACTTCAGGGAGTACGCCGAGACCTCGACGGCCGTGGCGACCGACTCCCAGCCGGTGTTGAGGAAGTTGCCGCCGAGTGCGTCCTGCGGTGCGAAGCCGATGGAGTGCACGACACCGTCCAGCCCGACACCCTCGCCGAGGTGCTCGGCGACCCTGCCGGCCAGGGCCTCCAGGTGCTCGCTGTTCTGCACGTCCAGCTCGATCACCGGGGCCTCCTTGGGAAGCCGCTTGGCGATGCGCTGCACCAGTGTCAGCCGTCCGAAACCGGTGAGGACGACCTCGGCGCCCTCTTCCTGCGCCAGCCGGGCGACGTGGAAGGCGATCGAGGAATCGGTGAGCACCCCGGTGACGAGGATGCGCTTTCCGGCGAGAAGTCCGCTCATGACGTTCAGTGACCCATGCCCAATCCGCCGTCCACGGGAATGACGGCTCCGGTGATGTACGCGGCCTCCTCCGAGGCCAGGAAGCGCACCGAGGAGGCGACCTCCTCGGGCTGGGCGTAGCGGCCCAGCGGGACCTGTCCGACGATCTTCGCGCGCTGCTCGTCGGTGAGCGCACGCGTCATGTCGGTGTCCACGAAGCCCGGCGCGACCACGTTGCAGGTGATGTTGCGGGAGCCCAGCTCCCGGGCCACCGAGCGGGCGAAGCCGACCAGACCGGCCTTGGAGGCGGCGTAGTTGGCCTGCCCCGCCGAGCCCAGCAGGCCGACGACGGAGGAGATCAGCACGATGCGGCCCCTGCGGGCACGGAGCATGCCCCGGCAGGCGCGCTTGACGGCCCGGAAGGTGCCGGTGAGGTTGGTCTCCACCACGGACGTGAAGTCCTCCTCGGACATCCGCAGGAGCAACTGGTCCCGGGTGACGCCGGCGTTGGCGACCAGCACCTCGACCGGACCCTGCCTCTCCTCGATCTCCTTGTAGGCCTGCTCCACCTGCTCGGCGTCGTTGATGTCGCACTTGACGGCGCAGAAACCCTCCGGCGGCTCACCCGACCGGTAGGTGACGGCGACCTTGTCGCCCGAGTCGGCGAACGCCCGGGCGATGGCCAGGCCGATGCCGCGGTTGCCTCCGGTGACGAGAACCGAGCGACTCAAGGGAACACCCTCTTCCGTAGGGAGCAGGTACTCCGCAAGAAACTATCGTCCGGCCCCGCGCGCCGGGGAACGGGCCCCGACAGGGGCTCTGCCGGGCTCCTGTGGGATTCCTACAGAAAGCCGTCCCGGGCCGGGGCGCACATCGGGCCACGGAGTCCGCACAGGGAGCGACTGTACGGGAATCAGATGACCACACAGCGTTTCGTTCCACTACCCGGGCCGCGCATGGTGCAAGAGCGCGAGGAGGCGCGTCATGACAGTGATGCTCGACCGACCGGCGGCCACAGACGTTCCCTCCGGCACCGCCCGCTTCCGGGCGCTGTACCGCACTCCGCCGGACATGGAGGAGCAGGCCGCCACGGTGTTCCGGTACCCGTCCGGGCGGGGTTACGACTCGCGGCTGACCACGCCCTTCGGCGAGCCGCCGCGCATCCCCGGGCCCTTCGGCCGCGATCTGGACACCTCGGGGTTCAAGACCCCCGCCGGGCAGCCGGACGGCACGGAAGGACGGTGAGACGGACCGGCTCCACCGGGGCCGGTGAGCGGGGCGTCCGCCCCGGACCAGCCGGATCACCCCTCCGGGACCGGCGGCGGGCCGGTGACGGCGGGTCCGGTGCCCGGGCCGCGGTCCCCCTCCCCGGCCTCCTCGCCCTCCTCCCCGGGGCGTTCACGTCCGGTCCGCGCGGACCGCTCCTCCCCTTCGGGGCGCCGCTCCTTCTTCCCCTCGCTCCCCCCCTCGTCCGCGCCGGTCCTCATCTCGGACGGGTCGTGCTGCCTGCCGTCGTAGGGCCCTGAGTAGTCGCTCACGGCACGCTCCTTCCAGCGGTTCCCTCTCCGGTGGGCCGGCCCGCGGGCCGGCCTCGGCCGCGAGTACCCCGGTACGCCGCGCGGACACACCGGCGGCCGGATCACCGCCGGCTCTCGCGGCGGTCCCGCAGGGCCGCGGCGAGCACGGGCACCAGACCGAGCGCCAACGGGGCGAGTACCGCGGCGAACAGCCAGGCGGACACCTGCGGACCCGGATCGGTGCGCCACATCACCGCACACGTCACCGCGATCGACAGGCCGATGCAGAAGCCGAGCAGGAGGGTGGCCCTGGCCGTCCGCAGCGCCGAGGCCCGGGTGGCGGGGCGGTTGATCAGGGAGGAGGTCCGCTCGCCGGGGGCGAGTTCGTCCTCGGTGCGCATCCGCAGCGCCGCCGCCGCGGTGGCGGCCATCAGCGTGACGGTCCCGGCGTATATCAGGACGGGGAGGAAGACCGCGCCGACGGACTTGTCCGCCCAGGCGTCGACCCCGCCGGGGCCGATGTGCTGCGGCACCTTCTCCGGCAGGCCGGGGTACACCGCGGCGCCCCAGACCGTCAGCCCCGCCAGCAGCGCGAGCTGCGGCAGCAGCCACACCCACGGGAAGCCCGGCCGGCTCTCGTTCCCGTCCTCCATGTGTCCCTCCCCCGTCGTTTCCATCTCCGTCCCCCTGCCCCCGTGCCGGTCAGGGTAGGCCGGTTCCGGGCCCCGGCCGTCACCGGCCGGCCGGCGGGGCGTGGTTCACTGCGGTCATGCACCGACAAGGAGGAGCGTCCGTGGCGCACGAGATCGATGAGTCCTTCCTGGCGCTGCCGCTGCGCGCGCTCGCCGACGCGGCGCTCGCGCGGGCCCGGGCCCTGGGAGCCGAGCACGCCGACTTCCGTTTCGAGCGGAACCGCAGCGCCTCCTGGCGGCTGCGCGACGCGAAGCCGGCCGGGTCGTCGGACATCACCGACGCCGGATACGCGGTGCGTGTGGTGCACGGCGGCGCGTGGGGTTTCGCCTCGGGGGTGGA
Source organism: Streptomyces sp. ATLC9 (assembly GCF_057196705.1). Classification (NCBI taxonomy): domain Bacteria; kingdom Bacillati; phylum Actinomycetota; class Actinomycetes; order Kitasatosporales; family Streptomycetaceae; genus Streptomyces; species Streptomyces sp. ATLC9. Next base: position 8,555 of record NZ_JBXUOY010000010.1, read on the forward strand.
TCCGACGATGGACGCCGCCGCGAAGGTGGCGGGCCGGGCCGTGGAGATGGCGAAGCTGTCGGCGAGGGTCGCCGAGGCCGCCGGAGAGGGTGCGGCCGCGCGGAGCGCCTCCGCCGGAGACCGGTGGGCGATGGGCGGACGGGTCGAGCTGGCGGACGAACCGGTGCACGGCGAGCGAACCTGGGTCTCCTCCTACGAGACCAACCCGTTCGACGTGCCGGACGCGGAGAAGACCGCCGTGCTGGCCCGGTGGAGCGACCGCCTGCTCGGGGCGGACGGCGTCTCCCACGTGGACGCCTCACTGCTGACCGTGCAGGAGAACAAGTTCTACGCGGACACCGCCGGCACCGTCACCACCCAGCAGCGCGTCCGCCTGCACCCGGAACTGACGGCCGTGTCCGTGGCCGACTCCGGCGACTTCGACTCGATGCGGACCCTGGCCCCGCCCGTCGGCCGGGGCTGGGAGTACATGACCGGGACCGGCTGGGACTGGGACGGGGAGCTGGCACGCATCCCGGAACTGCTGGCCGAGAAGATGCGCTCGCCCGGTGTGGAGGCGGGCTCCTACGATCTGGTGGTCGACCCCTCCAACCTGTGGCTGACGATCCACGAGTCGATCGGCCACGCCACCGAACTGGACCGGGCGCTGGGATACGAGGCGGCGTACGCGGGCACCTCCTTCGCCACGCCCGACGGGCTCGGCACCCTGAAGTACGGCTCGCCGGTGATGAACGTCACCGGCGACCGCACCGCCGAGCACGGGCTGGCCACCATCGGCTACGACGACGAGGGCGTCGAGGCGCAGTCCTGGGACCTGGTCAGGGACGGGGTCCTGGTGGGCTACCAGCTCGACCGGCGGATGGCGAGACTGACCGGGCTGGGCCGCTCCAACGGCTGCGCCTACGCCGACTCCCCCTCCAGCGTCCCCGTGCAGCGCATGGCGAACGTCTCGCTCCGGCCCGATCCGGACGGGCCGTCCACCGAGGAGCTGATCTCCCGGGTGGAGCGGGGGATCTACGTGGTGGGCGACCGGTCCTGGTCGATCGACATGCAGCGCCACAACTTCCAGTTCACCGGACAGCGTTTCTTCCGGATCGAGAACGGACGGCTCGCCGGGCAGCTGCGCGACGTGGCCTACCAGGCCACCACCACCGACTTCTGGGGCTCGATGGAGGCCGTGGGCGGGCCGCGGACGTACGTGCTCGGCGGTGCGTTCAACTGCGGCAAGGCCCAGCCGGGCCAGGTCGCCTCCGTCTCGCACGGCTGCCCCTCCGCGCTCTTCCGCGGCGTCAACATCCTCAACACCGCCCAGGAGGCCGGCCGATGACGAAGCCCCCCGCCCCCCACGAGCTCGTCGAGCGCGCCCTGGCGCTGTCGCGGGCCGACGGCTGCGTGGTCATCGCCGACGAGGAGTCCACCGCCAATCTGCGGTGGGCGGGCAACACGCTGACCACCAACGGGGTCACCCGCGGCCGTACCCTCACCGTCGTCGCGACCGTCGACGGCTCCGAGGGGACGGCGTCGGGGGTGGTCTCCCGCTCGGCCGTCTCCGACGACGACATCGAGCCGCTGGTGCGTGCCGCGGAGGAGGCCGCGCGTACGGCGGGCCCGGCCGAGGACGCCCGGCCGCTGGTGGAGGGCGTGCCCGTCTCCGCCGGCTTCACCGAGGCCCCGGACGAGACGTCCTCGTCGGTGTTCGACTCCTTCGCCCCGGCGCTGGGCGAGTCCTTCGCGCGGGCCCGCTCCGAGGGCCGGGAGCTGTACGGCTTCGCCCACCACCAGGTGGTCTCCACCTACCTGGGGACCTCCACCGGGCTGCGGCTGCGGCACGACCAGCCCACCGGCACCCTGGAGGTCAACGCCAAGTCCCCCGACCGCGCCCGCTCGGCGTGGGCGGGGCGGGCGACCCGCGACTTCGCCGATGTCGACCCCCTCGCGCTGGACGCCGAGCTGGCCCGGCGGCTGGAATGGGCCGGGCGGCAGGTGGAGCTGGAGGCCGGACGGTACGAGACGCTGCTGCCGCCCAGTGCCGTGGCGGACCTGCTGATCTACCAGATGTGGTCATCGGCGGGGCGCGACGCCGCCGAGGGACGCACCGTGTTCAGCAGGCCCGGCGGCGGCACCCGGGTGGGCGAGCGGCTGTCGGAGCTGCCGCTGAGGCTCTACAGCGATCCGGGCGCCCCCGGTCTGGAGGCGTCGCCGTTCGTGATCGCGCACTCCTCCGGCGACGAGGCCTCGGTCTTCGACAACGGCCTGCCGCTGCGGGCCACCGACTGGGTGCGCGACGGAGAGCTGCGCCACCTGCTGACCACCCGGCACTCGGCGGAGCTGACGGGTCTGCCGGTGGCCCCCGGGATCGACAACCTGGTCCTGGACGCGGGCGGCACCGCGTCGCTGGAGGAGATGGTCGCCGGCTCCGGACACGGCGGCCCGGCGCTGCTGCTGACCTGTCTGTGGTACATCCGCGAGGTGGATCCGGCGACGCTGCTGCTGACCGGGCTGACCCGCGACGGCGTCTACCTGGTGGAGAACGGCGAGGTCACGGGCGCGGTGAACAACTTCCGCTTCAACGAGTCGCCGGTCGACCTGCTGTCCAGGGCCACCGGGGCGGGGCGGACCGAGCGCACCCTGCCGCGTGAGTGGTCGGACTGGTTCACACGGGCGGCGATGCCCGCCCTGCGTGTGCCGGACTTCAACATGAGTTCCGTCAGCCGGGGTGTGTGAGGCGGCCCCGGGGGCGCCTGCCCCGGGCAGGCCGGACACACGGGGGCCGGACGCACGGGAGGGGGGGGGGCGGGCGGGGCCGCCGCCCCCCCCCCCCGCCCCCGCCCCCCCCCCCCCCCCCCCCCACCGAGGCGCGGAACAGGTCGATGAAGCCGTCGACCGCCTGCTCCTCGGTCATCTCGGCGGACCCCGGGCACGGCATCCCCCCGGACCGAAGCCGCGTCCCGCCGGTGTCCCAGGTGAGCGTGGCCGCCGGGGGCAGCGCGCGGACCCCGGCGAAGGCGGTGTCCTCGGCGAGGAAGAACCCCAGCCGGAGGAAGACCGCCAGCGCGTCGTGGTCCAGCTCGGCGGGCCCGTCGTCCGGCAGCAGCGCCAGCGGGTCGGGGGAGAGGGCGAGCGAGGTGCCGCCGGACCGGTAGAACAGGGGGCAGACGCCATAACGGTCGTTGCGGGCCACCAGGCGTTCGCCGTCCCAGCGCCACCCGGCGAAGATGCCTTCGGCCGGCGGGCCCGGGTCCAGGTGGTCGCCGGTGAGGGGGTGCCCGAGACGCACCTCCTCGTCGCCCTCCGCGCGCACCCCGCCGGCCCCCGCGGCCAGGAGGAGGCGGGGGGCGGGCGCGGCTTCGCGGCGGAGGGTCACCGGGCGTCCAGCAGAGGCCGGAGGGCGGCTCCGATCCGGTCCGTCACCGCGTCCTGGTCCAGCACGGAGTCGGCGAAGGAGAGCGCGGCCTTCTTGTGCCCCTCGATCACCGATGGACGGGACAGCCAGTCGTCCGCCGTGTCGAAGAGCTCCTCGGGTGTGGCACAGGCGCGGCCCAGCCCTTCCTCGTCGATGAGTCCCGGCACCCACTGCTCCATGGGCAGCCCCGATTCGAGCATCAGCACCGGTATGCCGAAGTAGGCCGCCTCAAGGGTGGTGTTGGGGCCGGCCTTCGAGATGAGGAGTCCGTACCTGGACCGGGAGGCACGACGGATGTAGTCGAAGTACTCGTTCTGGCCGAGCACGCTGTGGAACCGCCAGTGGGGCCGCCCGACCGCCGCGGTGCGACGGGCCAGTTCGGGATCGCCGTAGCCGACGAAGACGAGGTCGATCCCGGGATGCCGGTCGGCGAGGCGCCGCACCAGCTCCGGGTACGTGTCCCCGCCCCGGTTGGAGAAGACGATCACCCGGGGCCGCTCCGGGCCCGGGCCGTCGCCCCAGGGACCCGCGCCGGGGGCGGCCGACTCGCCGGTCATGAAGTCCCGCAGGTCGTGCTGCGCGACCAGCGGCCCCACCACCCGCACGCGATCCGGGTCGCCGCCGGCCGTGGCGAGCAGGTGCTCCTTCGCCCGGGGGAAGCCGACCAGCGTCAGGTCCGGGTACCGGCTGCGGTGCAACGGCAGGTGCAGCAGCCCGGGGTTGGTCACATGGCTGACCACCCGGGTGGACGTCCCGGCCAGCCGGACGGCGGCCACGCACAGCCTCGCCACGAACCCCTTGGTGCCGACCATCATGTCCGGTGCGGTCCGGCGCAGATGCCGGGTGAGGGGCTCCAGGTCGGCTCGCTGGGCGGTCGTGGGGCCGGCCTCGAACCCTTCCGGAAACCGCGCCTGGAGACGGTCCATGAGAGCCATGTAACGCTGGTTGCGGACGACCGCGTCAGGACTGTCCAGGGAGATGGCGCGGATCTCCGCCCCGGCCTCACCGACCCACGGCAGGATCGGCTCCGCCTCCAGGAGGGTCACCTCCGCGTCGACCGCGCTCCGCAGGGCGCGGGAGAAACGCGTCGCAGCCAGGTAGTTGCCGAACTCACCCCAGGTCCGGGGAGAGAGCACGTGGACGAGCGGTCGGTCGGGAGCAGCCATGGTTCTCCTAGGGGAGGGCCGGGTACGCGGGGGACTCGCAGACGCGGGGCCGGGCCGTCAGGCTCTCGGCCCAGAGCTGGTAGACCAGGAGGGCCCACAGCTTGCGGGACGTGTCCCGCCGGCCGCCGAGGTGGTCGTCGACCAGCAGGCGCACCGCCCCGGTGTCGAACAGACCGCCGCGGCGCAGTGACGCCGTGGAGAGGGTGTCCAGGAGCAGGGGTCGCAGCTCCCCGCGGAGCAGAGCGGCCGTCGGCGCGCGGAAGCCCAGCTTGGTCCTGTGGACGACGGTGGGGGGGAGCCAGCCGGCGGCGACCCGCCGCAGCAGGTACTTGCCGGTGAACCGGTGCAGTTTCAGGCCGGTGGGCAGGGAGTTGCCGTACTCGACCAGATCCAGGTCGAGGAAGGGCGACCGTAGTTCGAGGGCGCTGCGCATGCCGCCCCGGTCCGTCTTGGTGAGGATCACGTCCCGCAGGAAGTGAGCCGTCACGGCGAGCTGGCTGCGCTGGACCGGGGAGAGGCCGGGCTGGTCCCGGAGGAGGCGCGAGACCTCGGCGAACGGATCGTGCCCGGTCAGCCCGGCCCCGGCCTCGGGGGTGAGCACCCCCGGCAGCTCGTCCGGGGTGAAGGGCGCCGTCGAGAGGTAGAAGCGGTGCTCCGGCGAGGCGCGCAGCCCTCTGGCCAGCAGACCGAGGGCCGCCGCCACGGGAAGGTTGCCGGAACGGGCCGGCAGCCGACGCGCGAGCTGCCGGGCGAGAGCCTCCAGCCGGGGAGCCGGCATGACGCGCAGCAGTAGCTCGATCGCCCGTTCGGCCTGGAAGTAGCGGTACCCCAGAAGCAGCTCGTCCGCGCCGTCACCGGTGAGGGCGCCCCGCACGTGCGCGCGGGCCGCCCGGCAGACCAGGCGCGTCGGCAGCAGTGAGGGATCGGCCAACGGCTCGTCCGCGTGGGCCAGTTCGGACTCCACCACGCCCGCCAGGTCCGGGCCGCCGATCCGCACCACATGGTGCTCGGTGCCGAGATGACGTGCCACCGCCAGAGCGTGGTCGCTCTCGTCGAAGTCCGGGTCCACGAACCCGGCACTGAAGGTGGGCACCGGCTGCCCCGGCCGGAGCTGCTGGGCCACCGCGGCCACCGCGCTGGAGTCCAGTCCGCCGCTGAGCAGCACGCCGAGGCGGCGGCCGGTGCTGGTGACACGCCGGGCGACGGCTGCCCGGAACAGCTCCTCGAACCGCCGCTCGGCCTCCCGCAGTCCGGGGCCGCCCCGGCGCGCCCCGGTGCGGGGGGCGAGACGGGGCCGCCAGAACTCGGTCTCCCGTAACTCCCCGCGCTCGTGGGTGACGCAGCCTCCGGGGCGTACCTTGCTCACTCCCCGCACGGCCGAGGCGGGGGCGCAGAACGCCTGGAACACCAGGTAGTCGGCGAGCGCCCCGGGGTCGAGGGCGCGCGGGGCGGCGGGGTGCCGCAGGAGGGCGGTGAGTTCGGAGGCGAAGGCGATGCCGTCCGGCACGCGGGTGTAGTAGAGGGGCTTCTTGCCCATCGGGTCGCGGGCCAGCACGGTGGTGCCGGTACGGGCGTCGTGCAGGGCGAAGGCGAACATGCCCCGCAGCCGGTCGAGCATCCGCGTTCCCCGTAACTCGTACAGCTCCACCAGGACCTCGGTGTCGCTGCCGGTGCGCAGCGCGACACCGGCGGCCCGCAGCTCGGCCCGCAGTTCGGCGTGGTTGTAGATCTCGCCGTTGAATACCACGGCGGTCGCTCCCGACGCGGAGACGAACGGCTGCGCGCCGTGGTCCGGATCGGTGAAGGTCAGGGCGCAGTGCGCGAGGGTGACACCCTGGTGGTGCAGTCGGCCCGAGCCGTCGGGGCCCCGGTGCGCCACGGCGGCGAGCATGTGCTCGACCGTGGCCCGGGTGTCCTCCCGCACGGCGCCCGCGTCGCTGAATCCGACGAATCCGCACATGCCGGCTACAGCCGCGTCGCGGGCGCCGTGGAACCGCCGGCCGCGACGGTGCCCTGCGCTTCGCGGGCCAGTGACCGCCGGGTCGACTCGATCTGGGTGGCGAGCCCCTCGCGCAGCCTCGTCCGGGCCGTGAAGCCCAGGACGACGGCCGCCCGCCGGACGTCGGCGGTGGTCGAGCGGACATCGCCGATGCGGGCCGCACCGTACGAGGTGCATGGGCGCGCCTCGGTCAACTCGGCGGTCAGGGAGACCACTTCGTTGACCGAGACGGCGCTCCCCGTACCGATGTTCAAGACCGTGCTGCCCCGGTCCCGGACCGCTGCGGCCAGCACCAGTGCGCGCACCACGTCGGACACGTGGGTGAAGTCACGGAGCTGGGTTCCGTCGCCGTAGATCTCGACGGGCTCGTTGCGCAGCGTCGACCGGATCAGGCGAGAGATGAACATGTCCGGGCGTTGTCCGGGACCGTAGACGGTGAAGAACCGCAGAGCGCCGACCGACAGTTCGGTGTCGTCTCTGGCGGCGAAGGCCAGGGCCAGCCGCTCCGCGGCGAGCTTGGTGACCCCGTAGGGGGAGAGCGGACGGGGCAGGTCGTCCTCGCTCATCGTGCCGTCCGCGCCCCCGTACACGCTGGACGACGAGGCGACCACCACGCGTTCCACTCCGGCCTGGACGCAGGCCTCCAGCAGGCGCTGGGTCGCCAGTACGTTGCACTGGAGGTACTCGGGGAATTGGGTCCACGACGGGCGGACCCCGGGTAATGCGGCCAGGTGGAATACCGTCGAGGTGTTCTCCAGGTAGTCCGCCAGGTGGAGCGAGTTCAGATCTCCGCGTATCGTCCGGAGTGATCCGGAAATGCTTGGTGACGGCCTCTCCAAGTCGTCCGGAAAAGGCTTGCGATCCAGTGCCACGACATTTCTTCCGGAACTTCTCAATTCCGTCACGAGATGGGACCCGATGAAACCGGCCGCACCGGTGACCAGAACGCTGTCGCCTGCTGGGTTCGTTCCGCGTGTGTCGCTCGACACGAATCCCCCTTGTTTCGCTCACATGTGGCTGGTCAAGGCGGTGCTTGGGCGGTGCATTCGGTGCACGTACGCGCGCGTCTGCCTCCGGATCGACCGGCCCGACCGCTCGGACGCCCGTGGCACTGCGCGGTGGTGAGGAGTGCGGCTGACCAGGCTTTTCGGTGTCGAGGAACACATGTCCGGACCAAGAGACCTGGGGAGTCTAACAGCACGGGTCAATCACGAGCAATAGCATGCTCCAGCCTCTGCCCGAGAGGGGTGCAGTCGGCATTCCCGTGTCATTCACAAGGAGGCGTACGGACTTTATGCTGGCCGTTCGCCGCCGGGCGAATGGGGGAGGGACACGTTGGCAGGCAGTCCGTTACGGCACCTTTCCATGCTTGTCCGCTACCTGCGCGGCGAACGGACCGCCATGACGCTGCTCGCTCTGCTGGTCCCCTCCGGGATCGCTCTCCAGCTCGCGGCGCCCTACCTGCTGCGCGAGTTCATAGACGGGACGCTCTCGGGCGACTCCGGCGACGCGCTGACGGACCTCGCCACCTGGTCCCTGACCGCAGCCCTGGGCGCGCTCCTGGTCACCACGGGTACCGAGGCGCTGTCCTCTCGGGTGGCCTGGCGCAGCACCGACCGGCTCCGTGCGGACCTGGTCGCGCACTGCCTGAGCCGGCCGCCGGGCTTCTACCGCAGGCATCCCCCCGGCGAACTCGTCGAACGGATGGACGGCGACGTCACCCGGCTCGCCGCGGTGATGTCGGCGCTGCTGCTGGAACTGCTGGCGCAGGCGCTGCTGATCCTCGGCATCCTCGTCGCCCTGTTCCGGCTGGAGTGGCGGCTCGCCCTGGTCTTCGCCCCGTTCGCGGCCGGCACCCTCTTGTTGCTGCGGACCCTGGTGGGCCGCGCCATGCCCTTCGTCACCGCACGGCAGCGGGTGGCGGCGGACCTCCAGGGCTTCCTTGAGGAGCGCCTCGCGGCGGCGGAGGACCTGCGCGCCAACGGGGCCTCGCGGTACACGCTGCGGGAACTCGGCCGGCGCCAGGACGACCTGTACCGCAAGGCCCACAAGGCCGCGCGCGTGTCGGCCCGCTGGCCCGCCACCGTGCAGGGCCTGTCCGCCGCCAGCGTCGTCCTCGCACTGGCGGTCAGCGCCTGGCTGCACTCCCGTGGTCAGCTTTCCACCGGGACGGCCTTCGCCTCCCTGTCCTACGCCATGCTGCTGCGCCGTCCCCTGCTCGCGGTCACCACCCGCTTCCGCGACCTGGAGGACGCCGCCGCGAGCGTCCAGCGGCTGAGGGACCTGCTGGGCCACGAGACGGCGTCCCGCAGGGGGGACCGGACCCTGCCGACCGGGCGGCCCGGCGTCCGCTTCGACCGGGTCTCCTTCTCCTACGAGCCCGGCGAGCCGGTGCTGCGGGACGTCTCCTTCACTCTGCGCCCCGGTGAACGCCTCGGTGTCGTGGGGCGCACCGGAAGCGGCAAGTCAACCGTGGTACGACTGCTGTTCGGGATCCACCGGCCGGTGGCGGGCACGGTGTCGGCCGGAGGCGTGGACGTGGCGGAACTCGACCCCCGAGCGCTGCGCGACCGGTTCGCGCTGGTCACGCAGGAGGCGCACGTCTTCCACGCCGCACTGCGCGACAACCTCACCTTCTTCGACCGTGCCGTTCCCGACGACCGGCTGTACGCCGCGCTGGGTGATGCGGGGCTCGGCCCCTGGCTGCGCGCCCTGCCCGACGGTCTGGACACGCTGCTCGGCGCCGGCGCCCGCGGCATGTCCGCGGGCGAGGAGCAGCAGCTCGCGCTGGCCAGGGTGTTCCTGCGCGATCCGGGACTGGTCCTGATGGACGAGCCGACGGCCCGGCTGGACCCCTACAGCGAGCGGCTTCTGTTGCCCGCGCTGGAGCGGCTTCTCGACGGCAGGACCGCCGTCGTGGTCGAGCACCGCCCGCACCTGCTGCGCAACGCCGACCGGATCCTGGTACTGGAGGACGGCGAGGTCGTCGAGGAGGGGGAGCGGGCCGTCCTCGCCGCCGACCCCTCGTCGCACTTCCACGCCCTCCTCCGCACGGCGGGGGCAGTCCGGTGAGGGGCGGTGACGGACCGTGACCCGGCTGCGGCCCGCGGAGCGGACGGGGCCCGTGGCCGGGGAGGTGGAGCGGCGGTCCGTCCTGGGGCGGCTCGTGGACGTGCTGCACGGGTCCGCCCGTGCCTGCTGGACCCTCGCCGGTCTATGGGTCCTCCTGCGGCTGGGCGCGCTCGCGGTGGGGCTGCTGTTCCAGCGGCTGTTCGACACCCTCGGCGCGGACGGTGGCGTATGGCTGATCATCGCGCTGGTGGCCGGGATCGAGGCGGGGCGCCTGTTCCTGCAGTTCGGCGTGGTGATCACCAGACTGGAGCCGCGGGTCCAGTACGGCACCGCGGCCCGGCTGCGGCACGCCCTGCTCGGTTCGGCTCTGCGCGGGCCGGAGGTGACAGCCCGTACCACGCCCGGTGAGTCCCTGCGCACCGTGGGCGAGGACGTCGACGAGACGGGGTTCTTCGTCGCCTGGGCGCCGACCAACCTCGCCCACTGGCTGTTCGTCGCCGCGTCGGTCACGGTGATGATGCGCGTCGACGCCGTGGTCACCGGTGCCCTCCTGGCTCTCCTCGTCCTGTTGACGCTGGTCACCGCACTGGCACACAGCCGGTTCCTGCGCTACCGGCGCGCCACCCGGACCGCCTCCGGTGAGGTGGCGGGAGCCCTGCGGGAGATGGTGGGCGCAGTCGGCGCGGTGCAGGCAGCCGCCGCCGAACCGCAGGTCGCCGCGCACATCACCCGGCTGAACGGCGCCCGTGCCCAAGCCGCGGTGCGCGAGGAACTGTGCGCCGTCGTCCAGCGTACGGTGATCGGCAACGCGGCCCCGATCGGGACCGCCGTGGTGCTCCTGCTGGTGGCGGGCCGGATGGACGAGGGGGCCTTCAGCGTCGGCGACCTCGCCCTGTTCGCCTTCTACCTGCAGATCCTGACCGAGGCCCTCGGTTCGATCGGCATGCTGTCCGTACGGCTGCAGCGGGTCTCCGTGGCGCTCGGGCGGGTCGCCGGCTTCCTCGGCGGCCGGCTGCGGTGGGTCCTGGAGCGGACCGGCCCGCCCCCCGCACCGGAAGCGGAAGGGAGGGCCGTCGCCCCGGACACCGGCCCGCGCCCCGCCCCGCCCCTGCGGGAGCTGGCCGTCCGCGGACTGACGGCCCGTCACCCCGGCACACCCCACGGCATAGCGGACGTGGACCTGGTGGTGGAGCGGCACACCGTCACCGTGGTCACCGGCCGCGTCGGATCCGGCAAGAGCACCCTCGTGCGGGCCGTGCTCGGACTGCTGCCGCACGACAGGGGCACTGTCCTGTGGAACGGCGAACCCGTCGCCGACCCCGCGTCGTTCCTGGTCGCCCCCCGCTGCGGATACACCCCGCAGGTCCCGCGGCTGTTCAGCGCGACGGTGCGGGAGAACATCCTGCTGGGCCGGGACGACGCGGCCTTCGACGAGGCCGTCCGTCTCGCCGTGATGGAGCCCGACCTCACGACGATGCAGGACGGACCGGACACCGTGGTGGGCCCGCGCGGCCTGCGCCTGTCGGGCGGGCAGGTCCAGCGCGTCGCCATCGCCCGCATGCTGGCGGGCGGCCCCGAACTGCTGGTGCTGGACGATGTCTCCAGCGCCCTGGACCCGGAGACCGAGCACCTGCTGTGGGAGAGGCTGCTGGACGGGACGCGCACCGTGCTCGCGGTCTCCCACCGGCCGGCGCTGCTGAGCGCGGCCGACCGCGTGGTGGTGCTCGTGGACGGGCGGGTGGAGACCTCGGGAACCTTCGACGAGGTCATGGCGGCCTCCGCCGAGATGGGCAGGATCTGGACCGGCACGGAGCCGGGAGACGGAACCGGGGACACCGGGCCCGCTCCCCCCGGCCCTCCCGGACGGTGACCTCCGGGGCCTCAGACCTGCCGGGCCGCTCCCAGTTCGGACCAGATGCCGTCCAGGGCGCCCACGAACCGGTGGATCTCGTCGGGCTCGCGCACTGCCGAGGGAGCGATCCGCAGGATCTCCTCACCCACCGGGACACTGTCCGCGACGGACCCGACCGACGCCGAGGCGCCGACCTCCGCGAGACGCTCCGTGTACCGAATGGACACGTACTGCGACCCGCGGTCGCTGTGATGGATGAGATCGGCGTCCTTCTTGATCCTCTGCCGCCACGGCGCCATCTCCGGCGCGTCCAGCGGCAGGTCCGTGCGCGGGTGGGCGGCGGCCCGCCGGCCCACGATCCGGCGCGAGTACGCGTCCGGCACGAAGGTGACGTGGACCCAGCCCGACCAGGTGCGGACGCAGGGCAGGTCCGCCGGCCACAGCTGGTTCGGGCGCTCGGCGGTTGTGAGACGGTCCTCACGCTCGCCGGTGTCGGCCTCGGCCTGGCGGACCCAGGACCTCAGGGCTTCCTCGTGGATGCCGAGGTCGCGGGCGACGTGCGCCACTGGACGGCCGGTCGAGCCGACCTCGCGCTCACGCAGCTCATCAGGATATCTACGCGCCGGCATTGCTCGTGGCTCTCCTCACGCCTGGGGGCGTAACCCAGGCTTCAGGAACTCCACGAAGATCAGTACAGTTCACCTGGCCCGAGGCACTGGGAATGGTGTTCTGGTCCGGCATCGCGATGCTCGCGGTGTCCCTGCTGCGGCTGCGTGAGGCCGTGATCAACGCGATCCCCCCCCCCGCAGATGCGTTCGGCACTCGCCGCCGCGGTCGGCACGTTCATCGGACTCATCGGCCTGCAGATCGCCCACCTCGTCACCACGTCCGACGGGAGGCTGTCCGGCCTGGGCGACTGGACGGGACCACCTGCCATCGCCCTCTACATCGGCCTCACCGTCGCCCTGGCTCTGGATGCCGTGGGCGCCCGTGCCGCAGCGGTACTCGGAGGCATCGCGGCCGCCGCGCTGCACTGCGCGTTCGCGGGCATCCGCACCGACGCCGTCCACGACGGCGTCCACGGCAGCGGCGCCGCACCACTTCGCTTCGACCTCACCGTCATCACTGACCCGAGGGCGTGGAGCATCGTCCTCGTGCTCTTCGCCCTCGATTTCTTCGGTGGCCTCGCGAAGGCGGTGGCCCTGTCGGCGCACACCCCCCTGCAGGACGGCAACGGACAGGTGCCCGGTATGCGTCAGGTGCTCATCGTCGACGCCGGCGCCACCGTGGCCGGATCCGCAACCGGATCCTCCGGCTTCGTAGCCTTCGTGGAGAGCGCGGTCGGCATCCGAGCCGGCGCCCGCACCGGGATCACGGCGATCGTCACCGGACTGCTTCTGTCCTCCTGCCTGTTCTTAGGCCCGCTCCTGGCCCGCGTCCCCGTCGAAGCTACCACCGGTGCTCTGGTCTTCGTGGCGGTCAAGATGCCCGCCGCGCCCCGCTCAGGCGGAGCGGACCGCCTGGGCCTGGCCGTCACAGCGACTGCCGTGGGCGTCACGATCGTCACCCTCGCGATCGACCAGGCCATGGCCGCGGCCTTCACCGCCTTCTCGGCGTGAGCGCGGTCCTCGGCGCCTGTGATCTCCTGCAGCGCCTTCTTCGCGCCGGGCTGGGCCGATCTCGGCAGGGCGTTGACCACGTTCCGGGTTGTGTGAACCCAGCACCTTGATCACCGACAAGGTCCTGGACGGCATGACCGAATGGCTCCAGCCGGCCGCTCGACGCCGTCTATCCGGTGGTCTTCATCGACGCGATCCACGTGAGGATCCGGGACGGCGCCGTGGCGAACCGGCCGATCTATGTGGCCCTGGCCGTCACCGTCGAGGGTCGGCGGGAGATCCTGGGGCTGTGGGCCGGCGACGGCGGGGAGGGCGCCAAGCACTGGCTGCACATCCTCACCGAGCTCAAGAACCGCGGCGTGAACGACGTCCTCATGCTCGTCTGCGACGGCCTCAAGGGTGAAGTGCGCCAGCGCCCGGCGGTTGCCGTCCTCGCCCAGCCGGGCGGCCATCGGCTCCACCGATTTGCGCTGCCCGTCCAGCAGCAGCCCTCGCAGATACACCCCGCCCCACCGACGCTGGTCCGCCCGCGCGAACGACTCGAACACCTCTGCCGCGAAGTCCTCCAGATCACACCGGACCGCGGTCAACTCTCCAGCCGACACAACCGGTCAACGACACAGCCCCTCAACCGGGCACACCACCAGCGAGTGAACCTGACCAAGCCCTACCAGGAGGACCAGTCTTGCTGACCAGGGAGTCCACCGGCACACGGCAAGTGGATTCTCGGAAATTGAAACGTCACCCTTGATATGTGAAATGACACCCGCCATATTGTTTCCTGCCGTGCTCCTGACGCCGAATGTTCACGGATCCACCGCGCACGGCATCCTCGGCGGCGGTCCGAACAGCGGCTGCGGCATGCTCCACGAGCCGATCAGCCGCGCGCTCTCCTCTCTGGGAGTCACGCTCCCGGCCGGCTGACCGGGCGAAGGCCGCCGCGCTCGGCGCAGAGGGAGCGCGGCGGCTCCTCGCCGGACGCGCCGAACTCCAGGCGCGCCTCCCATCCCTTCACTTCGGACTCTTCCCACCTGAAGTGGCATGTGCAATATTACCTGTCACATCTTAGAGATGTGCCCATGACAATCCGGGGGTGTGCCTCCCCGCTACTCCTCCGGGCCCGTCGTGTGGACACCCCACCCGGCCGTGCCCCCATACGGCCCTTCCTCCCGCTGGAGGCAGCGAGTGAGAACAGAAAATGCCCGACTCCCTCTCGCGAGGCTGAGTGTGCTGATCCTGGCACTGTGCCTCGGGATCGGGATGCTCGCCGCTCCGGGACACGCCGTCCCGGGCCGTGCGGGTGAGAAGCCGACCGAACAGCAGGCCCCCAAGGACGTACCGCCCCAGGCTTCGGTGCAGACAGGGGCGGGTGACGATCCCGAGCACGTGCGTCACAAGCCGCTGAAGGTCGAGGACCGTGCCCCGCTGCCCTCGACGAAGGACGCGCTGCGCCGGGACTACGACGACCCCGCCTCCCCCTCGCCGCGGCAGAGACCGTCCATGCAGGCGGACCCGGAGAAGAAGGCGTCCAAGAAGGGGAAGGCCTCGGCGGCAGCGGTGCCCGGCTGCAGCACGAGCGACTTCACCAGCCGCACCGGCAGTGCTCTGGTGCGGCAGATCAAGGCGTCCACGACCGACTGCATCAACACTCTGTTCAGCCTCACCGGAAGCGACGCCTACCACGCCTTCCGCGAGAGCCAGATGACGAGCGTCGCCTACGCGCTGCGCGACGGCTCCGTCTCCTACCCCGGCAACGGCGGCACCGGGATGCCGCAGCTCGTGCTCTACCTGCGCGCCGGCTACTACGTGCACTGGTACAACGAGGCCACCGTGGGCACCTACGGGCCGAGTCTGCGGACCGCCATCCGCGCCGGACTCGACGCGTTCTTCGCCAGCCCCCGCTCCCGGGATGTCACCGACGCCAACGGCGAGGTGCTCGCCGAAGCCGTCACCCTGATCGACAGCGCCGAGGAGAACGCCCGTTACCTGCACGTCGTCAAGCGGCTGCTGAACGGCTACGACAGCACCTACGACTCCTCCTGGTGGATGCTCACCGCAGTCAACAACGTCTACACCGTCCTCTTCCGCGGCCACCAGGTGCCCGCCTTCGTCGCCGCGGTGTCCTCTGACCGCAGCATCCTGGACACACTGCACAACTTCGCCTCCTCCCACAGGAACCTCCTGGGCACCGACCAGAGCTACCTGGCTTCCAACGCCGGGCGAGAGCACGCCCGGTTCCTGCAGCACACCTCGATGCAGAACACGGTCCGGCCGCAGGCGGCCGGGCTGCTGAACCAGAGCTCCATCAAGGGGGCCACCGCCCCGCTGTGGGTCGGCATCGCCGAGATGACCGACAGCTACGACAAGGCCAACTGCGGCTACTACGGCACCTGCAACCTCCAGCAGCGCCTGATAGCCGACATCCTGGTGATCAACCACACCTGCAGCGCCAGTCTCCGCATCCGCGCCCAACAGATGACCTCGGCGCAGCTGGCGGACACCTGCCGCAGCCTGGCCGACCAGGACGCCTACTTCCACAGCATCGCCAAGGACAGCGGCCCGGTCGCCGGCGACCGCAACACCAGCCTCGAGGTGGTCGTCTACGACAGCAGCACCGACTACCGGACCTACGCCGGGGCAACTTGGGGCATCGACACCAACAACGGGGGCATGTACCTGGAGGGCAACCCCTCCGCCGTCGGCAACCAGGCCCGCTTCATCGCCTACGAGGCCGAGTGGGTGCGTCCGGCCTTCGAGATCTGGAACCTCAACCACGAATACACGCACTACCTCGACGGCCGCTTCAACATGTACGGCGACTTCAGCGCCAACGTCGCCACCCCCACCATCTGGTGGATCGAAGGCTTCGCCGAGTACGTGTCCTACTCCTACCGCAACCTGCGCTACGACGCGGCCATCACCGAGGCAGGCAAGCGTACCTACGCGCTGAGCACCCTGTTCGACACCACCTACAGCCACGATTCCACGCGCGTCTACCGCTGGGGCTACCTCGCCGTGCGTTACATGCTCCAGTCCCACCGCGCCGAGACGGACACCGTCCTGGGCTACTACCGCACCGGCAACTGGAACGCGGCCCGCTCCTACCTGACCGGCAGCATCGGCACACGCTACAACAGCGACTGGTACAGCTGGCTGTCGCGGTGCGCGGCCGGCGACTGCGGCGGCTCCACCAATCCGCCCGGTAACCAGGCACCCACCGCATCCTTCACCGTCGCCGTCAGCGGCCTGACGGCGAACTTCACCGACCGCTCCACGGACTCCGACGGCACCATCGCCTCACGCTCGTGGAACTTCGGAGACGGCACCACCTCCACCGCCGCCAACCCCTCCAAGACCTACACAGCGGCGGGCACCTACACCGTGAAGCTGACCGTCACCGACGACAAGGGCGCCACCAGCACCGCCGCCCGGAGCATCGCCGTCGGCGGTGCGGACCCCACTCCCGAGTGCACCGGCAGCGACACCCGGGAGCTCGGCCGCAACTGCAAGCGCAGCAACCTGACCGCGACCGCCGGGAACTACGCCTACCTCTACATCTACCTCCCCGCCGGCACCCGGCAACTGAAGATCACCTCGTCCGGTGGGACCGGCAACGCCGACCTCTACTACAGCAACAGCACCTGGGCGACCACCACCACCTACACCAGCCGGTCCACGGGCGCGGGCAACAGCGAGACGCTCACCGTAACCAACCCGGCGGCCGGCTGGAACTACATCAGCCTGGCCGCGGCGGAGGACTTCTCCGGGGTGACCGTCAAGACCGAGTACTGACCCCTCCGCCCCCTCACTGACCGCCGGGGCGGGTGAAGGAACCCCGCCCGCCCCGGCACCGTGGCCTTGCCACAGGGCCCGGGCAGAGCACTACGCACGTTAATGAGGTGTGACATAAGGAAAGGGTGCCTTCTGGGCTACCACAGAAGCATGTGACATATTACTGTGGTGTTCATGAGACAGACCGTCGATGCCGTCGTCATCGGCGCGGGAGTCGTCGGTGCCGCGTGCGCCTACTACGCCACCCGCGCCGGACTCGCCGTCGCCGTCGTCGACCGCGGCAGCCCGGCCGGTGGTACGACGGGGGCAGGGGAGGGGAACCTGCTGGTCTCGGACAAGCCCCCAGGCCCCGAACTCGATCTCGCCCAGCTCTCCGCGAGCCTGTGGCGCGACCTGGCCGCCCAGCTGCCCGAAGGGATCGAATACGAGGCCAAGGGCGGCGTCGTGGTGGCCGCGGACGACACCGAGTGGTCCGCGCTGCGCCGCATGGCCGCAGGGCAGGCCGCAGCCGGTGTCGTGGCCCGAGAGGTGCCCGCCGACCAGCTGCCGGCCCTCGAGCCGCACCTGGCCCCCGGCCTGGCCGGGGCCGTCCACTACCCCCAGGACGCCCAGGTGCAGCCCGCCCTCGCCGCGTCCCGCCTGCTGCGCGCCGCCCAGAGCTCGGGCGCCGCCCTCCACCTGCGCGAGGCGGTCACGGAGGTGCTGGTAACCCCCGCAGGGCGGATCGACGGCGTGCGCACCCCCCACCGCGAGCTGAAGGCCCCGGTGGTGGTCAACGCCGCCGGTACCTGGTCAGCGCAGATCGCCGCCCTGGCCGGGACGACCCTGCCGGTCATGCCGCGCAGGGGCTTCGTCCTGGTGACCGAGCCCCTGCCCCGCGTGGTGCGGCACAAGGTCTACGCCGCCGCCTACGTCGCCGACGTCGCCAGCGACTCAGCCTCTCTCCAGACATCTCCCGTGGTCGAGGGCACACCGGCCGGTCCCGTACTGATCGGATCCAGCCGGGAGCGCACCGGCTTCGACAGGGCCCTGTCCACCGAGGCTCTGCGGCGCATGGCTGACAGCGCGGTAACCCTCTTCCCCGTCCTGGCCCAGGTCTCCATTCTGCGCGCCTACCACGGATTCCGGCCCTACCTGCCCGACCACCTCCCGGCAGTCGGAGCCGACCCCCGCGTCCCCGGCCTCCACCACGCCTGCGGACATGAGGGCGCAGGGATCGGGCTGGCACCGGCCACTGGACTGCTGCTCGCCCAGACCCTGACAGGGGAAAAGCCCTCGCTGAACCTCGCCCCCTTCCGCCCCGACCGCTTCGAATCCGAGGTCCAGCACGCATGAGCACGTGGCACCGCACCGGCGACCACCACCCGTCGACACCCCAGGGAGGCCCCATGTCACGCACCCCGGCCGGGCTGGTGCGGGCCGAGCCCCAGACCGCCATCAGCATCGACTACGACGGCAGGAAGCTCCCGGCACTGCCCGGCCAGAGCATCGCCGCCGCCCTGTGGGCCGCGGGCATCGTCTCCTGGCGCACCACCCGCCGCGGCGAGCGCCCCCGCGGTGCCTTCTGCGGGATGGGAGTCTGCTTCGACTGCCTGATCACCGTCAACGGCCGCCCCAACCAGCGCGCGTGCCTGGTGCCGGCGCACGACGGCGACACCGTCACTCCCCAGGAAGGAGACGGCCGTGCCGACCTCGCCTGCTGAGCTCCCCGGAACCCCGTACGACCTGGCAGTCGTGGGCGCCGGCCCCGCCGGACTCACTGCGGCCGTCACCGCCGCCGATGCGGGGCTGACCGTAGCCCTGGTCGATGCCGAACCCAGGCCGGGCGGCCAGTACTACCGCCACCCCGCACCCAGCCTGGGAGCGCGGCACCCCGAGGCCCTCCACCACGGCTGGCCCGCCTTCACCGCCCTGGAGGCCCGGCTGCGTCAGCACAAGCAAGCCGGCCGGGTCCGGTACCTGCCGGGACGACAGGTGTGGACCATCCAACAATCATGCGACCACGCGGGCCGCTGGACACTGCTCACCACCGCGACCGTGCCTGGCGACCAGAACACCGACGAGGCGCCAGGAGAGAGCGTGCCGGCGCATCATCTGTTGCTGGCGACCGGCACCTACGAGCGCCAGCTGCCCTTCCCCGGCTGGACGCTGCCCGGAGTCGTCGGCGCCGGGGGAGCCCAGGCCATGATCAAGTCCGGCCTGGTACTGCCGGGCCGACGCGTGATCGTGGCCGGAAGCGGTCCCCTGCTGCTGGCCGCGGCCGCCTCGCTGTCCGCCGCCGGGGCCCGCGTGCCGTACGTCCTAGAGGCGAACGGCTACCTGCCCTACATCCGCCGACCGGGGCCGCTGCTGCGCAACCCCGGCAAGCTCGCCGAAGGAGTCCGGCACGCGGCGGCGCTCGCCCGCTGGGGGGTACGGCTGCGCACCCGGACCGCCGTGGTCCAGGCCCATGGGACCGACCGGGTCACCGGCGTGACCGTGGCGAGGCTGGATGGCGACTGGCGGCCGCTGCCCGGGACCGAGCAACACCTGTCCTGCGACGCCCTGGCGGTAGGACATGGCCTGGTACCCCAGCTCGAACTCGCCGTGGAACTGGGCTGTGCTACCCGCACCGCACCCGACGGCACACCCGCCCTCGCGGTGGACTCCTCCCTGCGCACCAGCGTCGAAGGCGTATGGGCGGCAGGCGAGACAAACGGCGTCGGCGGCGCCCGGCTCGCCCTGTGCGAGGGAGAACTGGCCGCCCGCGCGATCGCTGCCGCGGCGCGCGGCGAGACCGCTGCCGCGCGCAAGGCTGCGGCGCTGCGCATACGTGCCACCCGGCTGCGGGCCTTCGCCGACCTCATGGCCCGGGTTCACCGGCCCGGACCGGCCTGGCCCCAGTGGCTGCGAGGCGACACCGAGATCTGCCGCTGCGAGGAAATCGATGCCGCATCCGTGCGCGAGGCGGTCGACGCCTTCGGCGCGGGCGACACGCGCACGGCCAAGCTGCTGACCCGGGCCGGCATGGGCTGGTGTCAGGGACGAATGTGCGGCCCCGCGGTCTCCTGCCTTGCGTCCGGCGACGGCAGCGCACCGGTGAGCGTGGACCGGCGCCCGATGTCCCGCCCCGTCCCCCTCGTCCAGCTCGCCCGGCACCGGCCTCAGGGACGTCCCTGACCGGCGCAACCCGACCAGAACCTCCAACCCTCCCGAGAACCGGCCCGGCCGGATTCGCCCAACCCATGGAGAACCGAACGTGAGCGCATCCCAGCACAGCTCCGAACACCCCTGGCGCGGAGTCATGGTGGCCACCGCCCTTCCCTTCAAGGAAGACCTGTCGGTGGACTACGACGCCTACGCCGAACACGTCCGCTTCCTGCTGGACGCCGGTTGCGACGGCGTCGTCCCCAACGGCTCCCTGGGGGAGTACCAGACCCTCACCGACGACGAACGCGCCCGCGTCATCCGGACCGCGGTGGAGGCCGCCGGGGACGGCAGCCGGGTCATGGCCGGAGCGGCCGCCTACGGCAGCACCGAGGCTGTGTGCTGGACCGAGCAGGCAGCCGAAGCCGGCGCCGGTTCCGTCCTGTTGCTGCCCCCCAACGCCTACCGCGCCAACGACACGGAGGTCCGCGCCCACTACGCCGAGGTCGCAGGTGTCGGGCTGCCCGTGGTGGCTTACAACAACCCCTACGACACCCGCGTCCACCTCACCCCGCAGCTCCTGGCCGATCTGCACGCGCAGCAGCACATCGTCGCGGTCAAGGAGTTCAGCGGCGACGTGCGACGGGCCTACGAGATCGTCGAGCGCGCCCCTGGCCTGGACCTGCTCATCGGCGCCGACGACGTCCTGCTGGAAATGGCCCTGGCCGGCGCCGTCGGCTGGATCGCCGGCTACCCCAACGCCCTGCCCCACTCCTGCGTCGCACTGTACCGGGCCGCCATCGCCCAGGATCTGGAGACCGCACTGCCTCTCTACAGAGCGCTGCACCCGCTGCTGCGCTGGGACACCAAGCACCTGTTCGTGCAGGCCATCAAGCTCTCGATGGACATCGCCGGACGCCGTGGCGGCCCCTGTCGCCCGCCGCGCTCCCCGCTGGACACGGAGGCGGAGGTCGCCGTGCGGTCCGTGACGGAGAAGGTCCTGGCCGAGGGGCTGAACTGACCCGTCCCGCAGGCACCCCCGACACCCCCCAGTCCGCAGGAGAAGAGCCATGCGCAGTCGCCGTGTCTTCCACGCCGTCGACTCACATACCGAGGGCATGCCCACGCGCGTCATCACCGGAGGAATCGCACCGGTCCCCGGGGCCACCATGGCCGAACGACGCACGTACTTCATGCGCCACCTGGACCACATCCGCACTCTGCTGATGTACGAACCGCGTGGGCACGCGGCGATGAGCGGTGCGGTCCTGCAGCCTCCGATCCACCCTGAGGCGGACTGGGGGGTCATCTACATCGAGGTGTCCGGCTGCCTGCCCATGTGCGGGCACGGCACCATCGGAGTCGCCACCGTATTGGTGGAGACCGGCATGGTGCCGGTGACAGAGCCGGTGACCACCGTCCGGCTGGACACACCGGCCGGGCTCGTCACTGCCGAGGTCCACGTTCACGACGGCGCCGCCCGCGCGGTGACACTGCGCAACGTCCCCTCTTTCGCTGTCGGCCTGGGGGAAAAGATCGAAGTCCCCGGCTTCGGGCAGATCACCTACGACCTGGCCTACGGCGGCAACTTCTACGCCATCCTCCCCGTCGAGGAGCTGGGACTGCCCTTCGACCGGTCACGCAAGGAGGAAATCCTGCGCGCGGGTCTGGAGGTGATGGCCGCGATCAACGCCACAGGCGAACCGGTGCACCCGGAGGATCCCGGGATCACGGGATGCCATCACGTCCAGCTCCTCGCCCCGGGGTCGGACGCCCGGCGGTCGCGGAACGCGATGGCCATCCACCCCGGCTGGTTCGACCGGTCGCCCTGCGGCACCGGCACCTCGGCGCGAATGGCGCAGCTCCACGCCCGCGGGGAACTCCCTCTGCACCGCGATTTCGTCAACGAGTCCTTCCTGGGCACCTCCTTCACCGGCCGCCTGGTGGAGGAGACCGAAGTCGCCGGCAGGGCGGCCGTGGTGCCGACGTTCACCGGAAGCGCCTGGATCACCGGTACCGCCCAGTTCTTCCTCGATCCCACAGACCCGTTCCCGGAAGGCTTCCTGCTGTGAACACCCCTCCCGCCCCGGCGGCCGACAGCCCGGTGATCTCCCGCAACCCCGCCGATCCCGGCGACATCCTCATCGAGCTGTACGACTGCGGCCCGGACACCGTCCCCCGTGCCGTGCGGCGGGCTGCCCGAGCCCAGAGCGAGTGGCTCGCCGCCGGCGCGGCCGCGCGGTCCGCGGCCCTGCGCCGCGCCGGAGACGCCGTGGAGACCGCGTCAGAGGAACTGGCCGCACTCCTGGTGAGAGAAGTCGGCAAGCCACTCGCCGAGGCCCGCGGCGAGCTGGCGCGCACGGCGGCGATCTGGCGCTACTACGCTCAGCTTCCCTACGACGCCACCGGGACGGTGCACGAGCCGGCCTCGGGACCGGGACTGCTGCTCACCCGGCGGCGCCCGCACGGCACCGCCGGCCTGATCACCCCGTGGAACTTCCCGCTGGCCATCCCGTCATGGAAGGCCGCTCCGGCCCTGGCCGCCGGCAATGCCGTCGTCCTCAAGCCCGCACCGGAGGCGACCGCGTGCGCTCTGCGGCTGGCCGAGATCCTCAAGGAGGTCCTGCCCGCGGACGTTCTGCAGGTCGTTCCCGGGGGTGCCGAGGTCGGCGCCGCTTTGATCGGCCTGGCCGATGTCGTCTCCTTCACCGGGTCGACCGCCGTCGGCGCTGTGGTGGTCCGTGCCGCCGCAGCCCGCGGCATCCCCGCCCAGGCGGAGATGGGCGGCCACAACGCCGCCGTGGTCCTGCCGGACGCCAACATGGGGAGGGCGGCTGCGGACATCGCCGCGGCGATCGCCGGTTACGCGGGTCAGAAGTGCACCGCCACCAGAAGGGTGATCGCCGTGGGCGGCGCCCTGCCGAAGCTGCGCGAGGCGCTGGCGGAGGCCCTGCGGGAGCTGCCCGCCCGCAATCCCCACGCGGCGGCCGCGGTATGCGGCCCCGTCATCTCCGAAGCGGCCCGCGACCGTGTCCTCCGGGCCCGGGACAGCGCCCTCGCCGCCGGGGCACGTGTGTTGGCAGGGGGTGGTCGGCGCGGTTCGGGCGCAGCAGCGGGCTGGTACGCCGATCCGGTACTGCTGGAGAACGTGCCCGCCGCACACGAGCTGCACCGCCGTGAGGTCTTCGGCCCCATCGCTGTGCTGTCGGGGGCGGCGGACTTCGACGAGGCGGTCCAGGCTGCGAACAGCGGTCACTACGGCCTGGTCGCGTCGCTGCACACGGGCGACCTGGAGAAAGCACTCTCGGCGGTCGACCGCCTCACCACGGGCATGCTGCGGGTGAACGCTCCGACCACCGGTGTCGACTTCCACCTCCCCTTCGGAGGGGAGAAGGACTCCAGTTACGGGATGAGGGAGCAAGGGCGCGTCGCGATGGACTTCTACACTTCCAGCCGCACGGTGTCCCTCCTGCCCGCCGCATCAACCTGAACCGCCGAGAGACGGGCACCCCCCGATCCCCGGCGTGACCTGATTGATCGTGCCGAGGATGGCGCAAGTGTCGCACAACGTGACATTGTATAGTGGGATCACAAACCCACGGAGGGGAACCCATGAGTGAGCTCAAACCCCGGAAGCTCGTTTCGGTACAAGAGCACCTGCGTGACCAGGTGGCCAACGCCCTCCGTGCCGCGCTGATCGCGGGCGAACTGCAGCCCGGGGCGATCTACTCCGCCCCCGCCCTCGCCACCGAGTACGGAGTCTCGGCCACTCCCGTCCGTGAGGCCATGCTGGACCTGGCGCGCGAGGGGCTTGTTGAAGCGGTGCGCAACAAGGGATTCCGCGTCACCGAACTGTCCGAGCGGGATCTGGACGAGTTCACCGAGATCCGCTCTCTGATCGAGATCCCGACCGTCGGCAAGGTGGCCAGGTCCGCCACGCGGGAACAACTCGAGGCCCTGCGCCCCATGGCCGAGGAGATCGTGGCCGCCGCACGTGCCGGTGACCTCATCGGCTATCTGGAGGCCGACCGCCGCTTCCATCTCGACCTCCTCGCCCTGGCCGGCAACTCCCGTCTCGTCGAAACGGTGAGTGACCTGCGCAAGCGCTCCCGGCTCTACGGCCTCACCGAACTCGCGGAAGCGGGAGCGTTGGTGGCCTCCGCGCGGGAACACGCCGAACTGCTGGATCTCATGCTGGCCGGCGACGCCGCCGCGGCTGAGGAACACATGCGCCACCACCTGGCGCACGTGCGCTCCCTGTGGGCCGCACGCAAGAAGGAGACACCCGAGAAGAGGCCCCCGCTGCGGAAGCTCGGTGCCCGCTGACCTCACGGAGCCGGCAGAGCTTCACAGGCGGGGAGGGGGGGCGTTCGACCGTCCGCGCCCCCCCCCCGACGACAGACGGGCTCGGTCATCCCTGAAGCAGGGTGCCCATCCACTCCTCGATGCCATCCGCAGTCCTGGGAAGCGCGGAAGACATCAGCCGCGCACCGTCCTTGGTAATCACCAGGTCATCCTCGATGCGCACGCCCATGCCCCGCAGTTCGACCGGCAGGGTTTCATCGTCAGGCTGCAGATACAGACCCGGCTCGACGGTGAGGACTTGGCCTTCCTTCAGCACCCCGTCGATGTATGCCTCGGCCCGGGCCTTGGCGCAGTCATGCACGTCCATACCGAGCATGTGGCCGCTGCCGCAGAGGGTGTAGCGGCGGTGCGGGCCGCTGTCTCCGCTCAATTCGTCGGCGGGCACCTTCAGCACGCCCCAGTCGCGCAAACCTTCGGCGATCACTCTCATGGCAGCGCGGTGGAAGTCGCGGAACGAGGCGCCTGGGCGGAGCGCGGCGATACCGGCCTCCTGGGCCGCCAGGGTCAGGTTGTAGACCTGTCGTTGCACGGGGGAGAAACGTCCCGAGAGGGGAAGGGTGCGGGTGATGTCGGCGGTGTAGAGGGTGTCGGTCTCCACCCCGGCGTCCAGGAGTAGGAGCTGAGAGGGGTCCAGGGGGCCGTCGTTGCGTACCCAGTGCAGTACGCAGGCATGTGCTCCGGCGGCCGCGATCGTCTCGTACCCCACGCCGTTTCCTTCCGCGCGGGCCCGGAGATTGAAGACCCCTTCGACCCACCGCTCGCCGCGGTGGTGACGCAGTGCCTGGGGCAGGGCACGAACCACGTCCTCAAAGCCCGCCGTGGTGTGATCCACGGCCAGTTGGAGCTGCTCGACCTCCCATGCCTCCTTGATCAGGCGAAGCTCGGACAGGCAGGCCTCCAACTCTTCTTCTCGCAGCCGCTCGGCTTCGCTGGAGGCTCGGAGCTCGACCAAGGTGTCAACGGCACCGTCGATCCCGGTCAGAGCCCGAGTGAGGGGCTGGGGCCCGGACAGCCCAACGGTCAGCTCGTCCAGGTGGCGGCACTCGATGCCGGTGAGCTGTGCTGCCTCGTCGAGGTCGGGGCGGCGACCGACCCAGAACTCGCCGTACCGGCGGTCGCGGTAGAACTCCTCGTCCGTACGCGAGGACCGAGGCCGCATATACAGCACGGGGTGGTGCCCCGCAGGGCCGGAGGGCTCCAGGACCAGCACGTTGCCCGGCTGGTCCTCGCCGGTGAGGCCGGTCAGCCAGGCGTAGGCGGTGTGGGGGCGGAAATGGTAATCGCAGTCGTTGGACCGCACCTTGAGATTACCGGCCGGCAGAATGAGCCGCTCGCCGGGGAAGCGTTCCGAGAGCCGTGCCCGCCGGACCGAGGTGGCTTGGCAGCCGGGGACACGCACGTCACCGGGCAGACGGGAGGGAGCCCAGCCGCTGTTCATGAACGACGACAGGGAGGGGGAGACCGGAAGGTCGTGACTGCCCGTGGTGAGGCGGGCTGAGGGTGAGGTCATGCTGGCTCCGGGAAGTTGGGTGGTGGTCGGACTCGGCTATGCACCACGCCTGGCGCAGGAAAGCGCTGTGAGCGCCGTCGGGCACGGGGAAGTAACGAGAACTCCGCCTTCCTGTCAATGTAATTTTACATTACTGTGTAACACAACACTTCGGTGGAGGGGTGTACAACCCGCCGCCCGGCAGGGCAGACCTGGGCCTCTTTGCGCGCTGTTACCGGTCTCCCACGACGGAGTGGCACGATGACCAAGCTCCTACGCACGACCCTGGCAACCACACTGGCGACCTGTCTGGCTGCCGGCCTCGGCGCCTGTTCCACGGGTGCAGGGTCTTTGCGTGCGGTCGATCTGTCTGATTGATCATGTGATGCCGAGCGTGGTGAGTGCTCGTCGGGGAGCGCTGCTGGTGTGGCGGCAGGCAGCGGCGATGTTGGTGTGGCCGTCCTGGCGGGACACGCTGATGGCGAGGTTCCGCCAGGTGGCCATGGCGCGGGGCGAGCTGCCGCTGCGGATCCTTGAGGTGTCCTCGGCGAACATGGTGTCGCGGACGTGATGGGGCTGGTCCTCGATCTTCCAGTGGCCGCGGATCCAGTCGGCCGGCTCGGCGCCGGCGGGGAGGCTGGTGACGAAGCAGAGACGCTGAATCGACAGCTTTCCGCTGGTCAGGTCCTTGCGTCAGTGGACGGCCTGAAGGGCCTGGCGGGCGTCGGGATAGTCGAGGTGCCGGAACACCGCGGTCTTGAGCCGCTGGATCTCGACCCGATGGTGCCGTGTCGCTTTGTCATATTGATCAGGAACTCATGGGGTCCCCGTCCAGGATGCAGCGGATGTGTGGGCCGCCGAGGTAGCCGCGGACGATGTGCGGCCGGCGCTGGCGCCTGCGGAAGAAGCGGCGGGTCCCGGCGGCGAGTTCGGCCTGGTTCCGGGCCCGGTGCTGCTTGGGCAGGCCGTGCTTGAGGTCGGCGTTGACCAGCTCGTCGGGGTTCAGCTCGGGCGAGTGGGCGGGAAGGAAGCGGGACTCGACGTCGTCGGGGTGGGCGGCGAGCCAGTCACGGACCCTCTTGGAGCGGTGGGCGGAGTGTCCGTCGACCACGAGGTGGACCTTGTGGTCGAAGTGGCCGGCGATCCGGTCCTCGGTGCTGATCGCCGACATCGCGTTCACCGAGAACCGGTGCCTTCGCCCGGATCGCCGGCCAGATCTCCTGATGTCGGCGGCGCCACCGCCTCCGGGTCCTGCTCGACGGCCCGCTTGTCCGGTCGCTGGAAGGACAGGCCCCACCGCCTCAGGTACTTGCCCACCCCCGACCTCGGCCGGCCGCACCCGGTACAGCTTCGCGATCAGCTCGCCCACCAGCCGCCACGTCCTCACGGTCCCGCCCCGCCAACAGCGCGGCCACTGCCCGCAGCCGCGGGGCCTCCCGCGCCGACGGCGACAGACGCCGCGCGTCTCCCACCAGGTCGCTCACACCCCACCAACGCCCCAGAACCCGAACCGTTTCGGATCAATACTCGCCGGGAAGCGATTCGCGCCCCGAGCGGAGGCTGAGCGCCCGAGCCGTCACGCATCCCCGGCACCGGCGTTCGCCGTCTGCCCGTACCCGCCCGCCGGCACGGGCACGGGATCGACGGCTTCCTCCCGCGCCCGCACACGTCTCGCTCGGCTGGCAAGTCGTGGGGGCTCACCCTCTCCGAGGCGGCACGTCGTCGACGGTGGCGTCGTGGCGGGCTGCCCTCTTTCGTAGGCGGGCTTCGGTCACCTCCGCGTGGGCCCAGCGGACGCGGAGCGGCCGGGATGGACTGTCCGACGCACAGAACCCCCGCCATCGTGGGCGGCGCGGCACGATGGGGCCGCGGCCCCGAGGCCACCCGGTCGGCCAGGAGGGCGAGCACGGCATGGGCGGCGCTCGCACCGGCCTGCAGAACGTGGTGGACACGGTAGACGATCCGGAACGTCTCCCGGCCGGGGGCGCGGAGCAGCCATACTGCTCCAGGGCGGGTGAAGGGTCTGGAGCGCTGCCTGGTTCAGCAGCTCCTCGGCGGCCACCGCCAGTCCGTCCCTCTCCAAGGAGCGGACCCGCTCACGCACGTGGACGTCACCCCTCAGCGGTTCCCGTCGCGGGGCCCACCGGTGCCGCCCGGGAGGCGGAGGCAGCAGCCGCAGCGACGAGACCGAAGCCGGCTCCCTGGGCACACACTCCGCGAGCTGTTCGCGGTGGGGCGCCCGGCCCTCGAGATCCAGCACGTATCCGCCGCACATCGTGCCAGTGCCGAGGAGAACTCGGCCCACCGGTCCGGCGACAAGGGAAGGGGGCGTGGTCAAGCGCACCTTTCCCGAGACGCGGGGCCGCGGACGGTGATGGAGCCGCCGGGACAGGGGTTCCCCGCACGGTGCCTCCGCAGCGGAAGGCCACGTCGTCGCCGGTCGCGACGCGGGCCCGGCGCACGGACCGGGGCGGTGAGGACGCCTCCGTCCCGGCCGGAGAGGAGAGCAGGTCGTCCAGCCGTTCCCGGGCCCGCCCGCCGCCTGCGCGGGTGGCTGAGCCCGGACTGCTCGGGTGCCGGGCCGACGGTCGCACGGAGGTGGCTGCTCGCTCTACGCGGGGTCATCGGCGGCGCCGACCGGGGCCTCCCCGCCCAGGGCGATCATCTCGGTGATCTCCTCGGCGCGCGCCGCCTCCTCAGTGGTGAACCGCTGCCCGTCCAGCGCTTCGGCGATCTCGTCGTCCTGGCGCATCAGCCGGTCCAGGTCACCGCCGCGCACGTCGCCGTCACAGAGGTCGGTGAACGCCTCCTGTACTTCGGGGCTCCACAGCCCGATGTCCCTGACGCACGGCGCGATCCGGGAGAAGAGTGTCCGGCGGAAGGCCCTGAGGTAGCTGCTCTCTTCGGCGATGGGGACGGCCGCGGAGCGCGGCACCCCGAAGTTCTCCAGCACCTCGGTGCCACGCAGGCGGTTTCGCATCAGGTGGCAGCCCTCGATGACGAACTCCTCGCGCTCGGCCAGTTCGGCCGCGCTCAGTTCGCGGTAGTGGTCGCGCAGGGCCATGCGACCGAAGGCCACGTGCCGGGCCTCGTCCTGCATGACGTAGGCGAGCAGGTGCCGGGGAAGGGGTTCACTCGTGGTGTCCCTGAGCAGCCCGAACGCGGCCAGCGCCAGCCCTTCGACGAGGACCTGCATGCCTAGGTACGGCATGTCCCAGCGGGAGTCGCGCAGCGTGTCGTCCAGCAGCGTGCGCAGGCTGTCGTTGATCGGGTAGCTGAGAGAGATCTTCTCCCGCAGGAAGCGGGAGAAGATCTCCACGTGCCGGGCCTCGTCCATGGTCTGGGTCGCCGCGAAGAACTTGGCATCGAGGTCCGGCGCGCTCTCCACGATGCGGGCCGAGCAGATCATGGCGCCCTGCTCACCGTGGAGGAACTGGCTGAACTGCCATGCCGCGAAGTGCTGTCGCAGTTCGCTGCGCCGCTCGACCCCCAGACGGTCCCAGTACACGGTTCCGTGCAGAGGCAGCGCCTCGTCGGGTGTGCCCAGCGGATCGGCCGGATCGACTTCGAGGTTCCAGTCGATCCGGCGCTGGGCGTCCCACTGCCGGTCCTTGCCGCGCTGGTAGAGCGCGAGCAGGCGTTCGCGTCCGTCGTTGTACGCCCAGGAGAAGGTGCCCGCCGCGCCGGCGGGCACGGTCCAGTGGTCTGCCGTCGGCTCGGATGGTGCGGAGGTGGCCACGAGCGCTGTCCCCTCTGGTCTAAAGCGGCTGGTCGACGTGGTCCGGGGTGTACCGGACGGATTGGGCGTAGGCGTCCAGAAGCCCTTGCAGGGGCTGCTCAGGCAAGCCGGGCTTCCACAGTTCGATCGCCATCTCCCCGTGGTAGAGCATCGGCCAGCGCACGTACAGCCGGGGGTCGTCGGAGTTGTTGACGGCGCTCGACCGGGCGACTGTGTCGGCCGCCACGTCGGCCATGAGGTCGGTACCACAGCCGAAGCCGTACGGGTACAGCTCCCTGTTGGGGGCCACTGACTCGATCACCGTGGCGTCGGCCCGGCCGACGCCCACGTGGGCGTGCACGCCGCCGCGGACAAGCGGAGCGGTCCGCTCCCCGGCGGGGTCCGGCACCCAGTGTCCGGCCGCCGACCGGCTGAGCCGGACGGTGGGAACGGCGGAGAGGAGGGCGCATACCTCCCACGCCTCAACCGAGGGGCCCTTGGGTTCGACACCCTCAGGGGCGAGCACGCGTAACCTGCCGTGGCGGGCCTGCGGGTGCAAGACGGTGACCTCGTCCTCGCGCAGTGCCCGTTTGTCGACGTTCCAGCTGCCGGAGGCGGTGACCACCACTGCGTCGAGTCCTGGGTCGTAGAGGAACAGCATGCCTTCGCTGAGACGCTTCCAGCCGAGGTACTCGCGGTACAGTCCGGCGAGGGCGTCGGAAACGTAGCGATCGATCCGTACCGGCTCCGGGAGCAGGTCGAGTTCGCCCATTCGCCGGCCGGCAGCCGCCAGCTGGCCCGAGACCGGGGAGTCGCCCCAGGACCCGACGGGCAGGGCGCCGTGGTCCACGTCGTACCGGTTGCCGACATCCCGTGCGCAGGCGACGGTGACCAGCCGGTCGCGGATTCGGTCGGCCAGTTCATCGGTCTCGGTGGGATGTCCTCCCTCCAGGGTGAGCAGGGTGGCTTCGCGTCCGTCCCGGTTGATCAGGACCACGCGAGGGGCGGCGGTCCGCGCCATGGCGGTCCGCCCGATCTCGACCACCTCGGTGTGCCGCAGGCCGGCCAGGTGCTCGGGGACCTGGGCGACCACCACGGTCCGGCGCGAACCCACGCGCAGGCCCAGTTCGCCGCAGATCCGGGCGCTCAGCGGGGGGCTGTGTTCGGGGATCCGCTCGCACAGCGGTTCCGGGCCGGTGGGAATGTGCGTGACGATCAGCAGGAGGTCGACATCACCGTTCGAGGTGTCGACGATGGTGTGGCCCTGTTCCTCGAAGGCGGCGCCGAGGTGCCGGATGAAGACATCCAGGGCGGCGTCGTCCGGGTGTGCCTGCCCGGCGATCTGCACCACCAGGGGGCGCCACCAGGGCAGTGCGTCCAGTTTCACCGCCGGGCGGTCCGGTACGCCGGTCATCGAGTGCCTCCGGTCATCAGCGGCAGAACGCGGCGCGCGAGGTCGTCGAGGCAGCTCGCCGCGATGAGTTCCAGGGCGGGGATGTTGCATCCCAGCGCACGCTCCACGGCGACGGAGAGTTCGACGACCATGAGCGAGTCGAGTCCCAGCCGGTCCAGCTTGCAGGTGCGGTCGACGCGTTCCGGGGTGGTTTGGAGGACCTCGGCCACCAGGGCCGCCAGTTCACCGGAGACCGTCTCCACCGCCTCGTCGTCGCGGAGCGTGGCGAGCCTGGACCGCAGCGCCTCGGCACGGTCCACCCCCGCCCGGCTGGTGCTCTGGAGGAAGGCGGCGAACGCCGGCCGGTTCAACCCGGAGAGCAGATGGCCCATCCGTTCCCAGTCCGTGCTGTCGAACACCCCGATGTCCGGCCCGTGTGCGAGCTGTCGCTCGAACGCCTGCCAGATCGCTTTCGGGGTGACAGAGCCCATGCCCAAGCGGTGCAGGGCCTTCTCAATGCCGGTGCGGACGACGAAGCCGGTTTCGGCGACGCCTCCCAGAACCTGGGCGGTTCCAGGCAGGCCGTCCGCCCGCCGTCGGCGAACCATGGCTTCCAGGAAGGCGTTGGCGGCGACGTAGCCGCTCTGCAGCTGATTGCCACCCAGGGTGGTCACCGAGGAGCACACCTGGAAGAAGTCAAGCTCACGGTCCGAGGTCAACTCGGACAGTACGACGGCTCCACGCACCTTCGGGTGCAGAACGGCCTCGAAGCGTTCGGCTGTCAACTCGGCGAGCGGGGCGTCGTCGAGAACCATGGCCGCGTGCAGAACGCCCCGCACCGGGTTCCCGGCGGCGTCCGCGCCGGCGATCGCCTGTCGCATCGCCTCACGGTCGCCCACGTCCGCAGCCACCACCGTCACCTGGGCCCCGGCCGCTGCGAGGCGTGCCAGCAGCCCCGGTGCCTCGGGGGAGTCCACGCCCCGCCGGCCGACGAGGACGAGATGGCGGGCTCCTCGCTGGACCAGTCGCTCCGCGAACGCCGCGCCGAGCCCGCTCAGCCCTCCGGTGACCAGGTAGCCGGCGGCCGGGTCCGGTTCCACGGGCGGCACCGGTTGTTCGACCGCCACCGACTCGCGCAGGTCGATGACGATCTTGCCGAGGTGCTTGGAGTGGCGCAGCGAGCGGAACGCCTCGGCGACGGCATCGGCGGGATGGACCTGGTGCGGCAGCGGCCGGTAGCGGCCGTCTGCGACACGTCGGCACAGCTCTGTGAACTCCCCCGCCGCGACCTCGGGCAGCTGCTCGGGAAGGGTCGCCACGTCGACCCCGAAGTAGGCGATGTTTCTCCGGAACGGGCCGAGGAGCACGGGAGTGTTGGCGTAAAGGTCACGCTTGCCGAGTTCGATGAACCGACCGCCGGGGCGCAGACACTCCAGCCCGCGGGCAATGGCCTCGCCGGCCAGTGAGTTCAGCACCACGTCGACGCCCTGACCGCCGGTCGCCTCACGGACGTCCTCAGCGAAGCCCAGGTCCCGGGAGTTCAGCACGTGCCGGACGCCGAGCATCCGCAGCAGATCCCGTTTGCCCGGGGTACCCGCGGTCGCGATGACCTCGGCGCCGACGGATCTTGCGTACTGCAGGGCGGCCAGGCCCACGCCACCGGCTGCGCCGTGGACCAGGACCCGCTCGCCCGCTCTCAGACGGGCGAGGCGCTCCAGCCCGTACTGCACGGTGAGGAAGACCGCGGGCAGGGTGGCCGCCTCGGCGAAGGACATCCGTTCCGGAA
Source organism: Streptomyces sp. ATLC9 (assembly GCF_057196705.1). Lineage (NCBI taxonomy): Bacteria > Bacillati > Actinomycetota > Actinomycetes > Kitasatosporales > Streptomycetaceae > Streptomyces > Streptomyces sp. ATLC9. The sequence goes on from NZ_JBXUOY010000010.1 coordinate 41,335, forward strand.
CCCGGCCGAGCTGTCCGGCTCGCAGGACGACGTGGGAGGCGAACCAGCCAACGCCCGTGCCGAAGACCCGGTCGCCGGGGGCGAGCCCCGTCACCCCCGCTCCGACGGCCACCACTTCGCCGGCACCTTCCAGTCCCAGGGAGGGCTCCTGGCGGCCGGGCACCGGCTGGTCGTCCGGGATCAGGCCGGTGGCCAGCATCACGTCGCGGTAGTTCAGGGCGGCGGCGCGCACGGCGACCAGAACCTCGCCGGCCCCGGGGCTCGGGGTGTCCTGCGGCTCCCAGACCAGACGGTGGGACATACCGGGATCGCGCAGGCTCAGCCGGAATCGGTCGGTCTGCCGGCGAAGCGGCGGCGCGGCCGTGGTGAATCGGGGGACGAACCGGCCGCCGCCGGTCAGCACGATCTCGCGTTCGGCGCCGGGGGCGCACACTTCGGCGAGCAACCGTGCCGCGTCCCGGCCCGCGTCACCGGAACGTTCCAGGGAGACCATCCGGATTCCGACCGTGGGGTACTCGCTGGCGGCGGTGCGGCCGAGTGCCCACAGGGCTGCCGCCTCGGGCGTCCCGGGACGCTCGGGGGCCGGGAAGAGACCCGTGGGGGGCAGGATCAGCCAGAGTTGGGCGTCCCTGCGGGTGCTGAGACCGGCCATCACGTCGCGGACGAGGCAGGCCGCGCGGGTGATGACGGCGGCCGGGTCGGATTTCGCGCCGGACACGTCCAGGATCAGGGCCATGCGTACGGCGGAGTCCGGTTCGCCCGTCAATTCCGCCGTCCAGTCCGGCCCCTGCAGTGGCAGCAGCCGGGTACCGAGGCCATCGGCGAGTCGGTCGGGCAGTTCACCTGGGGTGTCCGACGCCACGATCCAGCTACCGGACGGGATCGGCGCGGTGGCGAGCGGCTCGCAAGCGGGGGCGGCCGCCGCGCGGCGAGCCAAGATCACCGAGTCGCTCGCGCGTGCCACGTCCGGCGCTTCACCGGTACAGGCAACGGCATCGAATCCGTGCGCGGTGAGCAGACTCTTCCACTCCTCGCGCTGGAGGAGGGGGGAGTCCTTCCGGAGGCCGGTGTCCGTGTAGTCCCAGTAGTCGTCCAGGATGCCGAAGGAGGCGGACACCCAGTCACTGTCGTGACTTTCCAGCGCGAGCAGCATGCCCCCGTCCGCGAGCAGGGCTCCGAGCCGGTCGAGGGCCGCGCCGGCGTCCTTGGCGGTGTGCAGGGCGTTGGCCGCGACGACCAGGTCGAAGTGACCGTCGTGGAAACCCTGTTCCCTGGGATCGGCGTCGATGTCGAAGGTGCCGTACTCGACGAAGTCATACGCGGTGAACCGAGCCTTCGCCTTGGCCAGGAACCCGGCCGAGCGGTCGGTGAACAGGTACCGGGTGCGTTCGGAGGGCAGTACGGACAGCAGCGCGGCGGTCATGCCACCGGTTCCGGCGCCCACCTCGAGGACGCGCAGGGGCCGGTCGCCGGGCCAGTGGTCGACCATCGCGCCGAGCAGGTGCGCGGCATACGCGTTGTGCAGGCACAGATGGGGCGCGTTGCCGTACAGCTGAGCGAGGAAGTGCTGGTCGGCCTCACCGAACAGAATCTCGCGGGGATCCTCCTCGCCCCGCAGCAGTCGGGGCAGCCGCAGCCCGCAGCGCAGGCCCGGCAGCGTCAGGGTCAACGCTTCGGGCAGGTCGGCGAGCAGGGCCCGCATGCGTTGGCGAGGGTCCACGGCAGCGGATGGGCCGGTGAGGCGCCAGCGGCGCTCGCTCACGGCCTCGGCCACGCCGAACGCGCACATGGCGCCGGCCAGCCGGTGAAGATAGGGCCGGAATTTCGGCAGTGCGCCGGCCCCGCACAGGTCGTCGACCGAGAACTCGGCCCTGCCCGGAAGGAGCGCCTCGACCGCTTCCCGGGCGAAAAGCGCCGTGACTTCCCCGGCACGGGCCGTCACCTGCTCGTAGCGGTCTTCGGTACGGTCACTCAGCCGCGCCCGCGCGGGGGCGGTGCGCCTCAGCAGTTCGGCGGGAGCGGGCAGCCGCACAGGCGCCGCGGGGCCCCTGGGAGCCGCTCGGAGGACGAGTTCCCGCAAAGCCGCCGAATCCCCGGTGTGCTGGTCGAAGCGACGCAGCCGGCACCCCTCCATCTGCACGCAGATCCGGCCGTCCGGATCGGTCAGCGAGACGTCCCAGACGGCCTCCCGGGCGGTCGCCTTGACTAGCCGCAGATGCAGATGGCCCTCGGAAGCCGGCGGGTGCCACAGGCGTACGGCCGTCAGTTGGGAGGGGAGAAAGAGCACATCTCCCGCCAGCTCGGCCAGAAGCGGCGCTCCGGCCTGCAGGGCACCGTCGGTCACCACCGGGTGGGCGAGGTACCCGTCCGTGTTCTGGTCGGTGCGGTAGGAGGCGAGCAGCTCCCCCTCGCCCAGCCGGAACCCGGTCAGGACCTGGAAGGCCGGGCCGTGTGTGATCCCGCTGGTGACCAGGCCCCGGTAGTGCACGTCGGCAGGCAGCGGGTCGGAGCGGAGCCGGTCGCGGAGCGCTTCCAGGTCGAGTGGGGCGGGCCTCGGTCGCAGCAGACGACGCACCCGTCCCTGCGCATGGTGCCGCCAGGTCCTGTCCACCCCGGTGCGGCTCGCGATGGTCACGGTACCGGTCCGCGGCTCGACACCCGTCTGGAGGAGCAGGTCGTCCGTGCTGTCCGGTCCCGGCAGGACGCAGGCGCTTGTGACAGCGAGGTCGGTGATCTCCAGCTCGGTCGTATCGAGGAGTTGCCGGCCGGCGGCGAGCGCGGTTTCGAGGTAACCGGTGGCCGGGAGCACGGTGGTCGCACCGACGCGGTGATCGGACAGCCACGGGGTTCGTACGGCGCTCAGCACGCCGTGCCAGGCGGGTTCGGCTGTGACGGCGCGCTGGCCGAGAAGCGGGTGCACTGTCACCCCGTCGCTGGCGATTCCGGCCCACCAGCTGGGCTCCGCGTCCCAGTGCCGCTCCCGCTGCCACGGGTAGGCGGGCAGTTCCACTGGCGTGGTGGGGACGGGCAGGTGCCGACCGGTGTCGACCGTGGCGCCGGCGGCCAGGATATGGGCGACGGCACCCCTGATGGCGGCCGGTCCGTCGGCGCGGCGGGAGCCAGTCCTCACCACCTCGCAGGGCGAGGAGCCACGCTGGGTCAGGCGGCGCAGGTAGGGGCCGAGAACGGCATGCGGGCCGATCTCCACGAAGATGTCGAAGCCCTGGGCGGCCAGGACCTCGACAGCCTGGGCGAACCGCACGGGTTCGCGGACGTTCCGCCACCAGTACTCGGCGTCCAGTGGCCGGGTGCCGTCCAGGAGGGTGCCGGTCACCGTGGAGGCGAACAGCAGAGACGGCCCGGAGGACGGGAGCCCGGCGAGAGCGCTGAGCAGCGGTTCCCTGATCGGATCCATGGCGGGGCTGTGGAAGGCGTAGTCGAGGTCGAGCTCGCGCGCGAACACGCCCCGGTCCTGAAGTCGTTCCCTGAGAAGTGCCACGTCGGCGGCCTGCCCCGCGACCGTGGTGTCCGTACGGCTGTTGACGCCGGCCAACTGCAGCCGGTCGCCTAAGTGCGCGAGCTCGGCAGCCAACTCCTCCTCGGACAGCCCGACGGCCGCCATGCGTCCCGTGCCGGCTGTGGACTCCTGCGCCCGACTCCGCGCGGCGACCACCCGCGCGGCGGTCGGCAGGTCGAGCGCCCCGGCCACGCACGCCGCGGTGATCTCCCCGACGCTGTGGCCGACGACACCCTCCGCTCGTACGCCATGGGCCCGCAGCACTTCGACGACACCCAACTGGTAGGTGAACAGCAGGGGCTGGGCGACCTCGGTCGACTTCAGCCGTTCCGCGTCGCCCGCCGCCAACGCGTCGACCACCGACCAGCCCAGCAGCGGGTTGAGTGCGTCCGCGACGCTCTGCACGGCCTGCCGGAAGACCGGCTCGGTACGGAGCAACTCCGCACCCATTCCCGGCCACTGCGATCCGTTACCGGCGAAGGCGAACGCCACACGGCCGCGCGCCACGGTCCTGGCTGTGGCCGAGCCGGGCGCCGGACGCGCGCCCCGAGCGGCTCCCAGCAGGGCGGACGCAGCCTCCTGGCCGGTCTCGGCCAGGACCACGGTGCGGTGGTTGTGCCGGGCCCGACGGCGGACGGTGGTGTGGGCGATCCCGTAGAAGGTGCTCGGATCGGCATGCTTCAGTCTCTCGGCCAGTAAGCCGCATGCCTCGGCCAGAGCCTCCTGGCCCCGGGCGGTGGCCATCACGGGCAGCGCTCCCTTGCCGGTCGGCTGCGGGCCGGAGCCGACCGGAGCCGGCCCCAGGAGCACGTGCGCGTTGGCGCCGCCGAAACCGAAGGAGTTGACCCCGGCCACGGCGGCGGGTGTGACCTCGACATGCTGTGGCCGGACGGTAGGGCTGAGGTTGAGGTCCTGGAAGCCGATGCGCGGGTTCAACGGCTCCGCGTGCAGAGTGGGCGGCACCATACCGTGCCGCAGCACCAGAATCGCCTTCAGCAGTCCCGGAATCCCTGAGGCCGGCTCCAGGTGCCCGAGGTTGGTCTTCACCGAGCCGACGGGCAGCGGTCCGACCGTGCGCCGTGTTCCCAGGGCGCGTCCGATGGCCTCACACTCGATGGGGTCACCGATCGGGGTTCCCGTTCCGTGGGCTTCCATGTAGACGAGGCGGTCGGGGTGCACTGATGCCTCGGCGTAGGCGGAGGTCAGCAGGTTTTCCTGGGCTTGTCCGTTCGGCAGGGCGATCCCCGGGGTACGGCCGTCATTGTTGGCACCGCTGCCGAGGACGACCGCGTGGACGCGGTCACCGTCGGCCAGTGCGTCGGACAGCCGCTTCAGCAGCACCAGACCACCGCCTTCGGACCGGACGTAGCCGTCCGCGTCGGCCGAGAAGGCCCGGCAGCGTCCCGTGGGCGACAGCATCGACGCGGCGGAGAACCCGGCGAACACGTTCGGGTCGAGGAGGATGTTGACACCACCGGCCAGGGCCATCCGGTTTCGGCCGGTGCACAGGTGCTCGTACGCGCGGTGGACCGCGGTCAGCGCCGAGGAGCAGGCGGTGTCGAGCGCGAGGCTCTCCCCATGCCAGTCCAGCAGGTGCGAAATGCGGTTCGCGGTGTTGGCGAGGGCGGTACCCGACATCGAGTACACATCGCCCTTGTCCGCTCTACCCTGGGCGAGTCGGCCGAAGTCGTGGCTGGAGCAGCCGATGAAGACGGCACCGTCGGACCCGGCACAGGACTCGGGGTCGACCCCCGCATCGTCGAGTGCCTCGATCGCCAGTTCCAGCAGCAGTCTCTGCTGCGGATCCATGTGCAGGGCTTCCCGTGGTGAGATGCCCCGGAAGAACTCGCAGTCGAAGCCCTGGATATCCGGCAGGAAGCCGCCGGCCACGGTGTAGGAGCGGCCGGGCCGGCGCCGTCCGCCGTCCAGGAAGTCGGCCCGGTGGAACCGGTCCGGCGGGACCTCCCCGACCAGGTCTTCCCCCTTGACCAGAGCAGTCCACAGGCCGTCCAGGTCGCTGATACCGCCGGGGAGTCGGCAGGCGGTACCGATCACGGCGACCGCACGGTCGAGCTCTGTCATGGGGCTCCTCACGATGGGTGGTCCAGGGGCCAGAGGGAGATCCTGCGAGTCTTCAACGGCCGGTCGGCCCGCCGCATCCGAATGCAGACCCCTCACCCTTTCGAGTGATCATTCGAATGCGTTACCGGTTGGCGTCCATCCTGCCCGCGCCCCGGCAGGCGGGTCGTGCGGGTTCGCACGCCTGCGGCCCGGCGGAGCCCACCAGTTCGCCCTGCCCGTCACCTGCATGACCGCCGGGACAAGGACGCCCCGGGCACGGATGCGGTGCTGTGCGCGGACGGACCGGTGAGGTCGCCGGTGGAGCTGACTTTGGTAGCCGAGCACCGGCGTGGACACGGTGCGATGTACGCCGCGCTGGACCGCGG
>NZ_JBXUOY010000011.1:0-41865 GCF_057196705.1 Streptomyces sp. ATLC9
TGGACTGGCTGAGCGCACCGGTGATCTTGCGCAGCGCCTGGCTCATCAGCCGCGCCTGCAGACCCACATGGGAGTCGCCCATCTCGCCCTCGATCTCCGCGCGCGGCACCAGGGCGGCCACCGAGTCGATCACGATCAGATCCAGCGCCCCGGACCGGATGAGCATGTCGGTGATCTCCAGCGCCTGCTCACCGTTGTCGGGCTGGGACAGGATCAGGGAGTCCACGTCCACCCCCAGCCGCTTGGCGTACTCCGGGTCCAGCGCGTGCTCGGCGTCGACGAAGGCGACCGTGCCGCCCATCCGCTGGGCGTTGGCCACCGCGTGCAGGGTCAGCGTGGTCTTGCCGGAGGACTCCGGCCCGTAGACCTCCACCACCCGGCCGCGCGGCAGACCGCCCACACCCAGCGCCACGTCCAGAGCGGTCGACCCGGTCGGAATGGCCTCGATGGGGTCCCACGCCCCGTCGCCCAGGCGCATCACCGCGCCCTTGCCGAACTGCCGTTCAATCTGTGCGAGCGCGGCGTCGAGCGCCTTCTCGCGGTCCTGTTCTTTCACTGGTCCACCTCGGTGGGTCGGATCGCGCCGGCGCGGCGGACGGCTCGGTACGTCGGCCACGGCTGTCCGCCGACCGGCGCCGGGTGCGCGGTCTCGCGAGAGACCGCCGCGGTCAGAAGGGGAGTTCGCTCTCCCTGGGTGGGTGCCGCTCGCCGTCCTCCCGGCCGGGCGGGCCGCCGGCCGCCAAAGCGGCGCCGGGACGGTCGCCGGCGGGGACGCCCGTACGCGGGCCCCTGGCGACCGCCGCACTGGCGAACCGCAGGGAGGGGCCGACCTCGTCCACCTCGCACTCCACCACGGTGCGCTTCTCGCCCTGGCGCGTCTCGAACGTCCGCTGGCGCAGCCTGCCCTGGACGATGACGCGCGTGCCGCGCGTGAGGGACTCGGCGACGTGCTCCGCCTCCTGCCGCCAGGCCGAGCAGCGCAGGAACAGCGTCTCGGCGGAGTCCCTCCACTCGTTGCTCCGCCGGTCGAAGGTGCGGGGGGTGGAGGCGACGGTGAAGTGGGTGACCGTGTCCCCGGACGGGGTGGCTCGGATGTCGGGGTCGTCGGTCAGGTTGCCGACGACGGTGATGACGGGCTCACCGGCCATGGCCGGCTCCTCTCGTGCGGGGGGGGGTGTACGGCGGGCGTGGGGCGGGTTCGCCGTGGACGCGCGGCACCGGTGGTCATCGCTCCCCGCCCCGGATCTCGCCCCGAATCCCGCCGCGCTCTTCTCCGCTGTCGGGGGTGAGCAGCCGGGGCAGGTCGATCTCGCCGGTGCGCCAGGCCCGGGCCACCTGCTCCGTTCCACCCGGCACGGGCCGGAGGCTGAACGAGCGCGGCTCCGGCGGCGGTGCCGTCTCCAGGCCCGGGACCACCTCTCCGGTGCGCGGGTCGGTGACCGGTCCCGGCCAGGCGGTGAGCCGGGCGGTGAGCTGCCTGCGCCAGCTGGGACGCACCCTCACGAGGGTCTCCACCTCGTCCGGGTGGTTCTCCACCACCCAGGTGGTGAAGGCGTCCTCGTCGGCGACCACGACCTCCGGTTTGGGGTCGATGAGCGTGATGGTGGCGATGGGCGCGCCGTCCCGCAGGGTCACCCGTATCGACTTCAGCGCGTACTCCTCACGGGCCGCGCGCAGTTCGCCGAGGACCTCGCGGCGGGTGGCCTGGTACTGCTCCTCCACCGCGTCGCGCAGCACCTTGAGGACGGCGACCCTGGTCGCGTGCTCCTTGAGGTTCATGCCGCCACGGCTTTCCGCTCGGTCTCCTTCCGGGCCTCCTCCCCGGTCCTCCCGGTCTCCTTCCTCGCCTCGGTCCCGCGGCGCACGATGAGGTCGCCCAGTGTGGTGGGCTCCCCCGCCGGGTCCAGGACGGCGGCGGCGAGCAGGTTGTGCCGGCGGGCCTCCTCGTAGAGGGCGCGGAGGTCCTCGTAGGTGGTGTCCGGGGCGGTGGCGGTGGCGAGGTAGTCCGACGCGCTCGGGGTGGGCCTGCCCGCGTTGAGCCAGTCGAGGACGGAGTCGGCGAACTCCGTGCCCGGTTTGCGGATCACCAGTCCGGACAGCGGCTTCGCCCGGGATTTGGAGATCACCAGGGTGTTCTCGTGGTCGAGGTCGCCGACCACGTCGAACTCGTACTCGATGCCCTCCCGCTGCTCGGGCTTGAGCCCGACCTTGCGCGGCACCTTGCGCCCGCGGTCGTCGGTCTCCACCACGTACTCGGTCTTGGTGCGCATGGTGACGATGAGGTGCCCGGGGTAGGCGAGCAGGGCGTCGATCATCGCCCGCTCCATCGGGCGGGTCTCCTTCCAGGCGGCGAAGCTGCTGCCCGTCCCGTAGCGCTTGGCGGCGTTGTCGACCTGTTCGAGCACGCCGCCCGCGCCGGACCAGAAGTGCGAGAGCGAGTCGACGATCACGGTGTCGTAGCCCTCGTGGGCGGCGACCGCGAGGACGTCGATGAGCCCGGTGGGCTCGAACGAGGTGAGCTGAAGGGTGTCGAAGGCGAACTCGTCGGCGTACTTGGAGGCGCTGCCGTGCTCGGTGTCGACGAGGGCCACCCGCTCACCGATCGCGGTGCCGGTGACGAGTGCGGTGTAGGTCTTGCCCGATCCGGTCGGCCCGGTGAGCGCGATGCGGGCCTTGGCCCGTTCCTTGGTGGCTGGGGTGAAAGCGAGGGTGTTCACGCCGTTTCTCCTCTGGCGCGTTCGACGGCGGTTCGGGGTGGGCTCGCCGGGTGGCGGGACGCGGTCCCGGCCCGACGGGACGTGCACCCGCGCGGCCGAAGCTTGAGTTCGAATCCATGTTCGAAACTTGTCCTGACTCACAGGATAGGCGCGCATTGTCGACAAATCAACACTTATCGAACGAGGGACCCGCTCGCTCCGAAGCCCGGGCCACCACCGCACCGCAGGGTGCCGCGCGGCCCGCGAACACGGCACTCCGGAGCCCATCGCTCCCCCATTGACCAGGTCTTTTGTCAGCGGATCACGGTAAAATCGAAGGTAGATCGAGACGGCCGGACGACCACCTCAGGAGGAAGCCGATGGCCTCTGCCGCGCTCGCCGCCAAGCACCGTTCGAAGGCTCCGATCCCACCCGCCACCACTGCGCTGACGACCCTGACCACCCTGCCGAAGAAACCGCTCCCGGCCGGCCGGCCCCGCGAGTGGTACGTCTCGCACAACCGCCGCCTGAAGGCCATGCGACTGGCCATAGCCCTGCTCGACACCGGCGTCCACCGCCCGGAGCAGGCCACCGACCGCAGGATCCGCACCACGGCCGAGCGGATCGGCGTCCACCCGCCCTCCGGGGCGACCTGCCGCATGGTCCGCTCCCTGATCCGCCACGACGACCGCTGACCGGGCACGGCGCCCCGCCCCGGCGCACCGGTGGGGACGGAGGGTCCCGGAGCGCGCGTTCACGGCCGCGCTCCGGGACCCTCCCGACCGCGACGGCGCCGGGGCGGGGCGCCCCTGCGCCGTGCGTCAGTCCACGGTCACCACACTGAGCGGCGCCCCGGCCTGCCGGGTGAACGCACCGCCGAAGTCACTCTCGACCTCCGCCCTCTCCGCCGCGTTCGGGTAGGGGTTCGTGCACCCGGTCCCGGCGCTCGAACCGGACATCAGGCTCGAGCAGGGACCGGGCTTGCGGTCCGGCAGTCCCAGGATGTGGCCCAGCTCGTGGGAGGAGATGCGAACGGTGTTGTAGCCCTGGTCGACGGCCTGCCGGCCGATGTACACGACACCGTTGCCCAGCGAGTAGGTGTAGGCGCGGGGCCAGCCGTTGTCGGCGAGGACCCGGATGTTGGCACGCTGTCCGGCCGCCACCGGCCGCAGCTCGACGGCGTCGACACTCTCGTTCCAGATCGCCGCGCCGCGGTCGACCGCGGCTTTGAACTCCGCCGCCCCACCGGCGTCGTAGGTGATGATCCGCGGGGCGAGGGCACGGTCCTCGGCGGCGGGAGCGGCCGGCGCGGCGGCGGCCGGGCCGCCGGCCAGCGCGAAGGTGGCCGCCAGGGCCGCGGTGAGGCCACGGGCGAGTGTGCGGACGTGCATGGTCGTCCTCCTTGTGGGGGGTTGAGCGTGCTCATGACACGCTGCAAGCTCCCTGCCCAGCCGCGGCGCACCCCAATCCGTCAATCGGCGTGATCGCCCCCTCCCCGGGCCGGCGCCCGCAGAACCCCCGCCCGTCCGGATGGCGGGCCGGCCGCCGTGACCGGCGCCGCCACCCGGGCGTGCGGGGCCGGCGGGGGGTCAGCTCGCCCAGACCTCCGCGTCCTCGGCCGGGACGGTGGTGGCCAGACCGAGCTCCTTGCGGGCGGCGACCGTGCCGCTGGGGTCCAGACCGGTGAAGGCGGGGTCGTAGGAGGTGTAGAACGCGTCGGCGTCACCCGCCTTCGCGGCGCCCCTCCAGTGACCGGCGGCCTTCTCCAGCCGGGCCCGGAGCCTGCCGGTCTCCGTGCCCTCCATGCCCCGCAGACCGTCCAGGTGCGCGTCGAGGGCGGTGGCGACGGCGTCCGCCTGCGCCTTGTAGCCCTCGAGGTCCTCCTCGACACTTTCCGCGGTGGGCTGGTTCCCCCACAGGGCGTCGTAGACGGCGTTCGCACCGTCGAGATAGGTCTTCTGACCCGGTTTCAGCGACTTGGCGCCGGCCTCCAGCGAGCCGGTGAGCTCACCCGACTCCTTGGTGTAGGTGCAGCTCACGGCGCGGTCGCCGGTGGCCCAGCTCTCCGCGGTGGGCGTGTAGTAGGAGAGGCCGACCCCCTCGGGCAGCGCCCAGGTGTCCGGGGCGAACTCACCCGCCTCGGCCGGGCAGCGCTCGTCGGCGACCGACGTGACCGCCTCGTCGCCGGGGAACTCCCCCTTCTCCTCGATGTCGAACTCGCCGACGACCTGGCCCCGGTGCGGTTCGTCGCACGGCACGAGCTCGATGGCGAGCGCCTCGCCCTCGGTCTTCTCGCTGTTGGGGTTGTAGCAGTCTCCGGTGGACAGCGAGAAAACCGACCGCTGACGGGCCACCTTCGTCGCACCGCTCTCGGCACTGTCGACGATGTCGGAGCACCCCGCGGCCCCGATCGCGAGCAGGGCGACGGCGGCGGATATGCCGCGGCGGGAGCGGAACGGCGCACAGGTTGTCATGACATGTACATCCTCTGGGAAAAATTCATGAACGGCGCGTGCATCTTATGTCGTCGTCATGACAAGCGCGTGCACAGAGGACTCCCCGGCAGGAGCGGAAGCCCGCCGGCGGCGGGGCCGGCCGGACTCCGCAACGGCTCGATAGACTCCTGCCGTGGACACCGCGAAGTGCACCCAGTGCGGCACGACCGGCCTGGAGCCGGGATTCGTCGAGGACTCGGGTGACAACTCCCGGGGATACGCCCGCTGGATCGCCGGGCCGCTGGAGCGCGGCGTGTTCGGTGGCGCCAAGCGCATGGGCCGCCCCCGGTGGCAGATCGACGCCTACCGCTGCCCGAAGTGCGGCCATCTGGAACTCTTCGCACGGCAACCGGCCTGACCGTCGCACCGGCTCCGGCCCGTCAGTGCGTACCGGCCCGGCGCACTGCCGCGGCCGCCTTCCGGGCCGCCACCAGCACCGGATCCCACAGCGGGGAGAACGGCGGGGCGTAGCCCAGGTCCAGGAAGGTCATCTGCTCGACCGTCATCGACGCGGACAGGGCGACCGCTGCCACGTCCACGCGTTTGCCCGCGCCCTCGCGTCCGACGATCTGCACGCCCAGCAGGCGGCCCGTGCGGTGTTCGGCGAGCATCTTCACATGCATCGGCGCGGCGCCCGGGTAGTAGCCGGCGCGGCTGGTCGACTCGATCGTCACGGTCACGAACCGCAGCCCCGCGGACCGGGCCTGGCTCTCCAGCAGGCCGGTGCGGGCGATCTCCAGGTCGCAGATCTTGCTGACGGCCGTGCCGACGACTCCGGGGAAGGTGGCGTAACCGCCGCCGATGTTGGTGCCGATGACCTGGCCGTGCTTGTTGGCGTGCGTGCCCAGCGCGATGTGGCGGTCGCGGCCGGAGACGAGGTCGAGGACCTCGACGCAGTCGCCGCCCGCCCAGACGTTCTCCCGCCCCCGCACCCGCATCGCCAGGTCGGTGAGCAGGCCGCCGGACCCGCCCAGCGGCAGTCCCGCCTCGCGTGCGAGCCCAGTCTCGGGCCGCACGCCCAGCCCGAGGATCACCAGCTCGGCCTCGTACTCGGCCTCCTCGGTGGCGACCGCCCGCACCCGGCCGTCCTCACCGGTGCGGACGGCGGTGACGGCGGCCTCGGTGACCGTCTCGATGCCCATGCGGCACATCGCCTCGCGCACCAGCCGCCCCATGTCGGGGTCCAGTGTGGTCATCGGCTCCTCGGCCCGGTCCAGCACCGTGACCCGGTAACCGCGGCGGACCAGCGCCTCGGCCATCTCCACGCCGATGTAACCGGCGCCGACCACCACCGCGCGCCGCGGTGCGCGTGCCGCCTCGGTCTTCTCCAGGGCCTCCAGCAGGGCTCTGCCGTCGTCCATGGTCTGCACGCCGTGCACACCCGGCGCGTCGATGCCCGGCAGGGCGGGGCGCAGGGGGCGGGCCCCGGTGGCGATGACCAGGTGGTCGTAGCCCAGCCACTTCCCGGGACCGCCGCCGTCGCCGCCGTCGCGGACCCGGACGCGGCAGCCGTCCGGGTCGAGCTCGGTGACCTCGGTGTGCAGCCGCAGGTCGATGCCCCGCTCGCGGTGCTCCCCGGAAGTCCGCGCGATCAGCTCGCCGGCGGACGCGACGTCACCGCCCACCCAGTAGGGGATGCCGCAGGCGGAGTAGGACACGTAGCCACCCCGTTCGAGGGCGACGATCTCCAGTTCCCCGGGCCGTTTCAGCCTGCGTGCCTGCGAGGCGGCCGACATGCCCGCCGCGTTGCCCCCGATGACCACCATGCGCTGCGCGGTCGCCATGGTGTGAGCTCCCTTCGCCGTACCGGGCACACGCCGGCCCCGGTCTCCGTATGCCCACGCTATGCCCCGCCATCGCCGCCACCGGTCCTCTCAGCGCCGCGGGCGTCAGTTCCGCGGAGCGACACCCGCGTCGAGGAGGGGGCCGAGCTCCCGTGCCACGGTCTCAAGGGCCCGCGTGTCGCGCTCGGCCCTGGCGATCACGATCGCCCCCTCCAGGGCACTGATCATCAGCGTCGCCAGCGAGGCCGACCGGTCGGCCGGCACGCCCATCTCCGTCAGCGCCTGCGCCACCGGGCGGTTCCAGGCGGCGAACGCGGCGGCGGCCGCCTGTCCGGTGGACTCGGCGGAGCCGGCGCGGTCCACCGTGGCGGCGACGACGGGGCAGCCCGTGGCGAACCCGGCCGACCGGTACTCGTCGGTCCACTGGCGCACCATCGCCTCGAACAGACGGCTCGGCGACGGCTCGGGCATCTCGGCCAGGAACCGGGCCACGCGCTTGGCCGCGTAACGGCCGGCCCATTCCACGGCCTCGTTGACAAGCTGCTCCTTGCCGCCCGGGAAGTAGTGCCGCAGCGATCCCCTCGGGGCCCGCGCGTGCGCGACGATGTCGCGCAGGCCGGTCGCGGCGACTCCGTCGCGCCGGATGAGCTGGGCCGCGCTGAAGACCATCCGCTCGCGCGGACCCCGCCGGGAAACCGTCATCGCCGACCTCCGACCCCCTGGCGAACCGGGTGGGCGACCCTCGCCCCACCGGTCCGACCAGCTTATCGGCGCCGCCCCGAACGCCACCGGTACGGGGAGGGACCCGCGCCCTCCGCCCCGGCCGCGCCCGCACTATGACACACGTCACAACGACCGCTACTATGACGGCTGTCATAAGCAGCGGGTCCGGCGGAACCCGCCGGGCCGGTGGGCCGGGGTCCTCCGGCCGGAAGGGCGGCACAGCGTGGACGTGGGTTTCATCGGCCTCGGCGTCATGGGGCAGCCCATGGCGCTCAACCTGGCCCGCGCCGGCATGGCGCCGACCGTCTGGAACCGCACCGCGGCCAGGAGCGAGCCGCTGCGTGCGGCCGGGGCGGAGGTGGCCGCGAACCCCCGCGAGGTCTTCGAGCGCGCCGGCACCGTCTTCCTGATGCTGGCCGACGAGGCGGCGACCGACGCCGTACTGGGCCGCGGCGAACCGGACTTCGCACAGCACGTCGCCGGACGCACGGTCGTGCACATGGGCACGACCTCGCCCCACTACTCGCGGGGGCTGGAGGCCGATGTCCGCGCGGCCGGCGGCGGTTACGTCGAGGCCCCCGTCTCCGGCTCCCGGGTGCCCGCCGAGTCGGGGCAGTTGGTGGCGATGGCGGCCGGGGAGCCGACGGCCGTGGAGTCGGTGCGCCCGCTGCTGCGGCCGATGTGCCGGGAGGTGTTCGTGTGCGGACCCGCTCCGAACGCGCTGCTGATGAAGCTCTCGGTGAACCTGTTCCTGATCACCATGGTCACCGGGTTCACCGAGGCGTTCCACTTCGCCGACCGCCACGGCCTGGACCGGCGGCTGTTCCTGGAGGTGCTCGACGCCGGCCCGATGGCCAGCGGTGTCTCCCGTATGAAGGCGCCCAAACTGCTGGCACGCGACTTCGGCGTCCAGGCCGCCGCCCTGGACGTCCTGAAGAACAACCGGCTGATCTTCGAGGCCGCCCGCGAGGCACGTCTGGCCTCCCCCCTGCTGGACGTCTGCCACGCCCTCTTCGGCGAGACGGTCGCCCTGGGGCACGGCGACCGCGACATGGTGGCCGTCCTGCACGCCCTCGAGGCCAGGACCGACCACGGACGGCGGCCCGCCACCTGACGCCCACCGGAGCGGGCGGGTTTCAGCGCGGAAGCCGTCGGCGGCCGCCGCCACCAGTTCGGGGACGGTTGCCAGCTTCTCCCGCGGCCGGCCGGTCCGCAGCCCGCGGGTCACCTCCGCCCGGTCGATCGCGGCCTGGCCACGGGCGTCGACCAGACGGCGGTTGCGGCCCCTCACCAGCCGGCGGAACGCCCTCGCACCGTGCTCGGGCGCGGGCAGGGCACCGTCGAGCGCGTCGGCGAGCAGGGTGCCGACCGTCTCGGCGGCGCAGGCGCGGCTGGCTCCGATGCCACCCGAGGGTCCGCGTTCGATCCAGCCCACGACGTACGTCCCCGGCCGCCCGGTCACACGCCCGCCCTCGTGCGGGACGGTGCCGGTTGCCTCGTCGAAGGGCAGTCCGGGGACCGGCGCGCCGCGGTGGCCGACCGCCCTCACCACCAGGCCGGCCGGTATCGCCGGCTCTCCTTCCGCCGCCGTGGTGCGCACCGCCCGTACGCGCCCGTCGCCGAGCACCTCCGCCGGCGCGCTGTGGAAGCGCAGCACGATGCGCCGTCCCGGCCCGGGCGGAGGGGACCAGTCCACCGCCTGCCGGGGTACGCCCCGCAGTACGGCCGCCTTGTCCCCCGGCCCGGCCGCGTCGATGCTCGCGGCGATACGGGGGTCAGGGCGGGGCGCCCAGCTTTCGGGCCCCGCGCGCGAACATGATCGAGTGCCGGCACTTCTCGGCGATCTCGGTCAGTGCCCACTGGAACTCGGCACTGGCCGGATCCTTGGAGTAGATGTCACGCAGCACCATCTGCTGGAGGATCATCTCGAACCAGATGCCCGTGCTGGCCACCGTGTCAGCTCCTTGCGCTGCTCCTCGGTCAGTTCGTCCCAGTACGGGGTGCCGTAGAGCGTGCTCCACTCGGGGCTGGCGCCGTGGAAGTCCTTGTCCAGCGGCGTCTCCCGGTCCACCTCGACGGCCGGGTCGTAGGCGAGCCTCGCCGCCGAGTCGAGCAGACGGCGGGCGACGTCCTGTTCATCGCGCCGGCCGTGTTCCGCCGGTTCCTGCGTCGGTCGTCCCGTCGGCCGGACGATACCGGTGCCGCTCGCCATGTGCGCTCCTCGAACCGTGTACGACGTTCTCTGTTCCACCCGCTGCGCCGGGAGCGGCCCGCGGTGCCGCCCACAGACCGCCGACGGGCCGGCCGGCGGAGTGCGCAAACATGCCGGACGCCCGCCGGTTCCGTGACATCCATCACAGCGCATATCGGTACTACGCCTGGCGGGTAGTAGGCGACACCCGAAGGACATAGAGGACCCGTCTCACTCGAAACGGTCATACCGTACGCCCGGTTCGGCGGACCCCGCCCCGCCTCGAGCGCTCCTCCGCGCGCCGCCGTACAGGGCGGCTCCTGACGGGGTGACACGGCGCCGTCGCGCGCCCCGGCACCCGCCCCGGCACGGCTCCGTGCCGTTCGCAAGGGGCGCGGGGACCTACGACCCGGCGTAGTACCAAGGCTCGTTGCCCCGCTTGTCGGGCCGTCCCGACAATGACGGCCCGCACCGCGTTCCCGCGGCCCGGACACGGGCGCTGTGCGGGTCGTCCACATCCCGGGGGGATCCGCGATCCGACGATTGGGGTCACATATGAACAAGCACCGCAGAACGAGGCGCTACCGGAGGATATCCGTCGCGGCCCTCGCCGTGACCGCCCTGGGAGTGCCCACCGTGGCCCTTGCCTGCGCGGACCGGCCGGCGACGGCCGACGACCGCTCCCACTCATGGCAGAACCGCTCCTCCGATGAACGGGACCGCTCCTGGCGAAGCCGGCACTCCGAGGACCGGTCGCCGGGCTCCAGGCCGACCTCGCGGCCCGCGACGGAGAGGACCCGGACGCCCGCCACTCCCCCGAGCGCCTCCCCGGCACCCGACACCTCCGCGCCTTCCGTTCCCACCACACCCGCCCCGGCCGACGACGCGGCGGCCCGCGTCGTGGAACTCGTCAACAGCGAGCGCTCCGAGGCCGGGTGCGCCCCCCTGAAGGTGAACGAGAAGCTGACCGAGGCCGCCCGGGCCCACAGCGAGGACATGGCCGACCACCGGAACATGTCCCACTCCGGCTCCGACGGCTCCGGCCCCGGAGACCGGATCGAACGGGCCGGCTACGAGTGGCGGACCTACGGCGAGAACGTCGCCTACGGCTACCGGACCCCCGAGAGCGTGATGGACGGCTGGATGTCCAGCCCCGGCCACAAGCGCAACATCCTCAACTGCTCCTTCGAGGAGATCGGCGTCGGCCTGGCCCAGCCCGGCCACTACTGGACCCAGGCCTTCGGCACGGCCCGGTAGGGCGGCGCGGGCCCGCGGGCCGCTCCCCCCGCCCCTCCTCCGGGGCGGGGGCGGTCCACGGGCCTCCGGATCACTTGTGGAAGGCGATGTAGCCGTTGCGGCCGGGGTCGGAACCGCTACTGGTGCAGGAGTGCACGTCCGAGCGGCTGCCGGAGGGTTTGTACAGGTAGATCGTGTCGCGGTCGCTGCCGCGGCCGCCGCGGAGCCGGATGTGGTCACCGGGCTGCGGGTAGCGGTTCGCGGTGAAGGCGAAGCGGTTGCCGGCGGCGTCCTTGACCACGTACCCCCTGAGGTTGACGGTCGCGGAGGACGAGTAGTTCTTGAGCGTCAGGTACTCCTGGTCGGTGTTTCCCGAGGAGCAGCTGTTGGAGTCCCGGCCGGGCGCGTCGTACTGGACGCCGCGGATCTTCAGCGCCGAGCGGTACTCGGCGGCCCGGGCCGGAACGGCGGTGAGGACGGCCACGGCTATGACTGGGCGCTTGCGCAGGCAAGTTCTCCTCCACGTCGTGCGGAATTCGTGCTGTGCGTGGAGGAATTGCGACGGAACCCGATGGTTGCGCCGTAGACAGGCTTCTCCGTCTGCCGCCGCCCCGGCGCGGCCCGCTACCGCCTTCCTCACCGTTCCCTCGGTGTCACGCCCCGCCCGATCCGGTGGCGGCGCAGGAGGGGTGGCCCCAGCCATCGGGGTTCTTCGCGATCGTCTCGCCCTTCGCGTACGGCCGGCCACAGCGGCACCGGCCCGGGAAGCGTGCCTTGAGCGGTCTCCCGGAGGAGCGGCCCGGCGCCCCGGCCTTCCGCGCCGGCTTCGCCCCCTCCCGGCGGGGGCGTCCGCCGGGAGGGGCGGTGCCGGGTTCGGGCGGGGGCAGGTCGTCCCCCGACGCGGAGCCGATCGGCCGCTGGGTGCGCGCTGTGGCTCGCGGCGCGGTCGGCGGCGTCGTTGAGCCGGTCGCCGTCCGCCCGGTGGGCCGGGGTGTGGACGAACTCCACCTCCCGTCCGGCCAGCAGTTCGTCGATGCGCACCACCAGGTCCCGGTTGGCCACCGGTGTGCCGGCCGAGGTCTTCCAGCCCTTGCGTCGCCAGCCCGGCAGCCAGGTGGTGACCGCCTTCATCGCGTACTGGGAGTCCATCCGCACCTGTGCCGGTACGGCCGGGTCCAGGACCTCCAGCAGTCTCTCCAGCGCGGTCAGCTCCGCCACGTTGTTGGTCGCCCGGCCCAGCGGACCGGCCGCCCAGCGTTCCGCGTCGCCGTCCGCACCGGCGATGACCCATGCCCAGGCCGCGGGCCCGGGGTTTCCCTTCGACGCGCCGTCACATGCGGCGATGATCCGTTCCACCACCCTGTGATCCTGCCATCCTCCCGCCGTGGTCGCGGTCACCGGCCCGGGCTCTCCTCCCGATCACGCCGTACCCTGCCGGGGAGTCGGGAGGAGAAGCGATGCGCACACCGGAGATGTTCCAGGTCGAGACAGGCGTCCACCTGGTCACGGGCAGCAACACCAACTGGGTGATCGTCCAGGACGGCGACGCGGTGACGCTGGTGGACACCGGGTATCCCGGGGACCGCGAGCTGGTGCTCGCCTCGCTCCGCGCCGTCGGCGCCGAGCCGTCGGCGGTGACGGCGGTACTGGTCACGCACGCCCACAGCGACCACATCGGCTCGGCCGAGTACCTGCGTACGGAGTACGAGGTCCCCGTCCTGGCCCACCGGGAGGAAGTGCCCCACGCCCGCCGGGACTTCCTCCAGCAGGTCTCCATCGGGCAGATCGCCGCCAACGGGTGGCGTCGCGGCGTCCTGCCCTGGGCCGTGCACGCGCTGCGGTCCGGCGGGAAGAGGGAGACACCGGTCGCCGAGCCGCGGGAGTTCCCGTCCGGCGGCCCGCTCGACGTGCCCGGGCGCCCGGTGCCCGTCCACACCCCGGGCCACACCGACGGCCACTGCGCCTACCACCTGCCGGACAGGGGGATCCTGGTCACCGGCGACGCCCTCGTCAGCGGGCACCCCACCTCCGGCCGCCGGGGGCCCCAACTGCTGCCCCGCATGTTCCACCACGACCGCGACCGCGCGCTGGACTCGCTCTCCGCCCTGGCGGTCACCGGCGCGGAGATCCTGCTCCCCGGTCACGGACCGGTGCACCGCGGCCCGGTCCGTGCCGCGGTGGAGCGCGCGCGCGAACAGGTCGGCTGACCCCTTCTCCGGCCGGGCCGGGGCCGGGACCGGAGGGCGGATCAGGAGAGCTGCCCGGCCGCCTGCGGCTTGCGGGCACGGCGCCGCGCCGCGGGCACCACCAGCGGGGTCCCGGTCTCCGGGTCGTCGATGACCTGGCAGGGCAGGCCGAAGACCTCCTCGACCAGTTCGGCGGTCACGATCTCCTCCGGTGGTCCGGAGGCCACCACCCTCCCCTCGCGCATGGCGATCAGATGGGTGGCGTACCGGGCGGCGTGGTTGAGGTCGTGGAGGACGGCGACCAGGGTGCGGCCCTGCTCCTGGTGGAGGCGGGCGCACAGGTCCAGGATGTCGATCTGGTGGGCGAGGTCGAGGTAGGTGGTCGGCTCGTCCAGCAGCAGCAGGGGGGTCTGCTGGGCCAGCGCCATGGCGATCCACACCCGCTGCCGCTGCCCGCCGGACAGTTCGTCCACCGAGCGGTCGGCGAGCTCGGCGACGCCGGTGGAGGCCATCGCCTCCGTGACGACGCGCTCGTCCTCCGCCGACCACTGGCGCAGCAGGCTCTGGTGGGGGTAGCGGCCCCGGGAGACCAGTTCGGAGACGGAGATGCCCTCGGGGGCGACGGAGGACTGCGGCAGCAGGCCGAGGGTGCGGGCCACCTGCTTGGCGCCTGTGGAGGAGATGTCCCCGCCGTCCAGGAGGACCGTTCCGGCGACCGGCTTCAGCATCCGCGACAGGGCGCGCAGCAGGGTGGACTTGCCGCAGGCGTTGGGACCTATGACGACGGTGAAGGAGCGGTCCGGTATCGCGACCGTGAGGTCCTCGGCGATCGTGCGCCGGTCGTAGGCGAGGGTCAGGCCCTGGCCGCTCAGTCTCGTCCCCCCGGCGGCCGGGGCTCCGTGGTCACGGTGGTTGCCCTGCGTCATCCGTTCTGCTCCGTCCTGGGATTGTCCGGCCGGGCCTTCGGGAGCCCGGGCTTCCGCGAGGATGCTCATATCCGTCCTGCCTTCCGCTGGGTGGCCAGCAGCCACACCAGGTAGCAGCCGCCGAGGAGACCGGTGACGACGCCCACGGGGATCTGCCGTCCGGTGAAGAGGTTCTGGGCGGCCCAGTCGGCGGTCACCAGTACGGCCGCGCCCATGCAGGCGGCGGGCAGCAGGTTGGGGCCGGGCGCACGGGTGAGGCGCTTGGCGAGCTGGGGCGCGGTGAGCGCGACGAAGGAGACCGGCCCGGCACAGGCCGCGGCGAAGGAGACCAGGACGACGGCGGAGCCCAGCGCGGCGGTGCGGGCGCGTTCGACGCTCACGCCGAGGGCGTGGGCCGTGTCGTCGCCCATCTCCGTCATCCGCAGGGCCCGCCCGCAGCCCAGGACGGTGACCGGGCCCAGTACCGCCAGGGCGATCAGCAGCGGGGTGAGCTCGGGCCAGCCGCGGCCGTCGAGGCTGCCGGTGATCCACAGGATCGCGCGGGAAGCCTCCATCAGCTTGCCGCGGGTGAGCAGGTAGCCGTTGACGCCGGTGAGCATCGCCAGGACGCCGATGCCGGTGAGCACCAGCCGGTAGCCGTGCACTCCCTGGCGCCAGGCGAGGGCGTAGATGAGCAGTCCGGTCAGGAGTCCTCCGGTGATGGCTCCGCCGGCCAGGGCCGCGCTGCTGCCGCCGGCGAGGACGACGAGGAGGGCGCCGGTGGAGGCTCCCTGGGTGAGGCCGAGCATGTCGGGGCTGCCCAGCGGGTTGCGCACCACGGACTGGAAGACGGCTCCGGCCAGGCCGAGGGAGGCGCCGACGAGGAGGGCGGCGAGCACCCGGGGCAGCCGCAGTTCGTTGACGATGAAGTCCTGGGCGGGGGTGCCGCCGCCGGTGAGGGTGGTCAGCACCTCGGCGGGGCTCATGGGGTAGTCGCCGCTGCCCATGGTGACGACACCGGCGGCCAGGGCCGCGAGCAGGCAGACGGCGGCGGCGATCAGGGCGCGGGGGCGGAAGCGGAGGCTGAGCGCCGGTCCGGCGCGGAGGGTCCTCACACCGGTCCCCATGCCGTTTCCCGTGTCGGTCCTCATGCGGCGGCCACCTTCCGCCGTCGCAGGACGTAGAGGAAGATGGGGCCGCCCAGGACGGCGGTGACGACGCCGACCTGGAGCTCGCCCGGACGGCCCAGCAACCGGCCGAGCACATCGGAGCCGAGCAGCAGCACGGGGGCGAGCACCGCGCAGTACGGCAGCATCCAGCGCAGGTCGGGGCCGGTGATCGCGCGGACCAGGTGCGGCACCATCAGCCCGACGAAGACGACGGGGCCGGCGGCGGCGGTGGCCGCGCCGCACAGCAGGGTGATGGCGACGACGCAGGCCGCGCGGACCCTCTCCGGCCGGGCGCCCAGGGCGCGGGCCTGGTCGTCGCCGAGTGTGAGGGCGTTGAGCGGCCGGGCGAGGGCGAAGGCGGCCAGGGCGCCGGTGGCGATGAACGGCAGCACCTGCACCACGGCGTCCATCCGGGCCGAGGCCAGCGAACCGACGGTCCAAAAACGCATCCGCTCCAGCGCCGCGGCGTCCAGGATCATCGCGGCGCTGACGTAGGAGTACAGGGCGGCGTTGAGCGCCGCGCCGGCCAGGGCCAGCCGCGCCGGGGTCGCCCCGCGCCCGCCGCCGACGACGTAGACGAGGACGGAGACGACCGCGGCGCCGGCCAGGGCGAACCACACGTAGCCGGTGAAGCCGGTCACCCCGAGGAAGGCGATGGAGGTGACCACCGCGGCCGAGGCGCCGGCGTTGATGCCCAGCAGCCCGGGGTCCGCCAGCGGGTTGCGGGTCAGCGCCTGCATCACCGCGCCGGCCAGCCCGAGGGCGAGGCCGACGAGCAGTCCGAGCAGGGTGCGCGGCAGCCGCATCTCGCGCACCACACTCCAGGTCTCGGAGCCACTGTCGAAGAGCCCGGACCAGACCTCGCCCGCCGACAGCGGCCGGGCGCCGAAGCCGAGGCTCAGCACCAGCAGGACGAGCAGGAGGGCCACGGCGCCCGCCAGCCCGGCGGAGCGCAGGGCGGTACGGGTTCGCGTCGGCGGCCCCTCGGCGGCGGGGGGCGGCGGCGCCGTTCTCTCCCGTGTGGGGCTCGGTTTGATGAGTGACACGTGCGGACTCCGGTGTGCCGGGGGAGATCGGCGACCACCCCCTTGGGCTCG
Source organism: Streptomyces sp. ATLC9 (assembly GCF_057196705.1). NCBI lineage: Bacteria > Bacillati > Actinomycetota > Actinomycetes > Kitasatosporales > Streptomycetaceae > Streptomyces > Streptomyces sp. ATLC9. The sequence goes on from NZ_JBXUOY010000011.1 coordinate 16,483, forward strand.
AACTTTGGTTAGGTTAACCTAACAGCCGCGGCCGGGCAGCAGAACACCCGCCGCATACCCGTGCGTTTGCCAGAAAGGCCCCGTCATGTCCTACGCAAGAACCGCCAACCTCTCCCGCCGGGGCATCCTCGCGGCGGGAGGCGCCCTCGGTCTGGGTGCCCTGCTCGCGGCCTGCGGGGACGACGGCGGTTCGCAGACGTCGGACAGGACCTCGCAGAAGGACGGCGGCCCCTGGTCGTTCACCGACGACCGCAAGAAGAAGGTCACCGCCGGCAAGACCCCCGAGCGCATCGTCGCCTTCACCGGCACCGCCGCCGCCCTGGCCGACTTCGGCCTGAAGGACCGGATCGTCGGCGTCTTCGGCGAGACGGTCCTGGAGGACGGCTCGGCCCACCCGCAGGCCGGCGACCTGGACGTGAAGAAGATCGAGGTCATCGGCAACGCCTGGGGCGAATTCGACATCGAGAAGTACGCCGCGCTCAGCCCCGAGCTGCTGGTCACGCACCAGTACGACTCCAGCTCGCTGTGGTACGTGCCGGAGGAGAGCTCGGACAAGATCCTCAAGCTGGCCCCCAGCGTCGCCGTCCAGACCGCCGAGGTCTCCCTGCTCCAGCCGATCCAGCGCTACGCCGCCCTGGCCGAGTCCCTGGGCGCCGACCTGAAGTCCGAGCAGGTCACCGACGGCAAGGCGCGTTTCGAGGCGGCGGCCGAGAAGCTCCGCAGGGCCGCCAAGGCCGGCGGCGGGCTGCGGGTACTGGCCGCCTCCGGCAGCGCCGACTACTTCTACGTCTCCACCCCCGCGCCCGCGGCCGACCTGAAGTACTTCGCCGAACTGGGCGTCGACTTCGTCATCCCCGACGACGTCAAGGCCAGCGGCGGCTACTTCGAGAGCCTCAGCTGGGAGAACGCCGGGCAGTACGAGGCCGACCTCATCATCCTGGACAACCGCAGCACCGCCCTGCAGCCGAAGGACCTGAGGTCCAAGCCGACCTGGGAGGCGCTCCCGGCGGTGAAGGCCGGCCAGGTCGCCGAGTGGGACCCGGTACCGCGCTTCTCCTACCAGGGTGCCGCCCCGCTGATGGAGAACCTCGCCGACGCCATCACCAAGGCCGAGAAGCTCGGCTGAGCCGGGCCGCCCCGAGACCGCGCAGGACAGCAACCTCCGAGAAGGAGAGCCCGCAGATGACACCGCGCACCGCCACCCCCGTCGCCCCTCCCGCCGCCTCTGCCGCGACTCACCGGCTGCCGGCGCCCCGCCGGGCACCCGCCGCGCGCCCGGCCTCGCCCTTCGGCTTCTTCGAGGCCTCGGTCGTGCGCACCGCGCGGCTGGGGCCGTCCCTGGTCCGGATCACCTTCGGCGGGGAGGGGCTCGGGCGGTTCGCGGGCGGCGGGAGGGACCAGAGCTTCTCGCTCTTCCTGCCTCAGCCCGGCCAGAGGGAGCCCGTCGTCCCGGTGGAGCTGGGCGACGGCTGGTTCGCGGCCTGGCGGGCGATGGATCCGGCGGTGCGCGCGGTCATGCGCTCCTACACCGTGGCCGCGCAGCGCCCGAAGACGGGTGAGGTGGACGTCGACTTCGTCCTGCACGGCGACACCGGTCCCGCGACCCGCTGGGCCCGGCGCGCCCGGCCCGGTGACCGGGTCCGCCTGCTGGGCCCGGTCACCGCGGAGAACAGGAGCGTCGGCTTCCGCCCTCCCGCCGGCACGGACCGGGTACTGCTCGCCGCCGACGAGACGGCGCTGCCCGCCCTCGCCGGGATCCTGGCCTGGCTGCCCGCCGGTGTCCGGACGCGGGCGTGGGTCGAGGTACCCCGGGCGGGGGACGTGCGGCCGCTGCCCACCGCGGCCGACGCGGAGGTCACCTGGCTGGTCCGGGAGGACTTCCGGCGGCACGGCGCGGTGGTGGACGCCGTACGCGAGGCCGTGCTGCCCGAGGAGGCGCGGGACGGCGCGTACGCGTGGCTGGCGGGTGAGGCCGCCGCGGTGCGTGCGCTGCGCCGCCACCTGGTGTCCGAACGAGGCTTCGACCGCGGCCGGGTGGCCTTCTCCGGGTACTGGCGAATGGGCGCCTCGGAGGAGGAACTGCGCGCCGAGGCGCTCGCCGGCGCCGCCTGACACGGGGTCGAACCCGCACAGAGCCCCACGTACCACCCGCGGTACGAGGGGCTCTCACATGATCAAAGTAAGTTAGGATAGCCTTACCTAAGTTTCCCGCTCCCCCGATTCGGAGGACCCGCGCGTGAGCCCCCAGGGATCCGCCTCCCCTCTCGCTCCTGTCGACACGGCCGGCCCCGTCGGCGGCGCCCCCCGTTCCCATCTGCTGAACGACTCCACCGCCGAGTACTACCGGCGGCTGGTCTCCGACGGCGTGGCACGGGTCGCCCGGACGGTCGCCGGAACCAGCCGCCCGTTCACCGGCGTCACCCCCGGCGAACTGGCCCCGGTGGTGGACGGCATCGACCTCGACCGCCCCCTGGGCGACCCGGCCGCCGCCCTCGACGAACTGGAGCGCGTCTACCTCCGCGACGCGGTCTACTTCCACCACCCCCGCTACCTCGCCCACCTCAACTGCCCGGTGGTGCTTCCCGCCCTCCTCGGCGAGGCCGTCCTCTCCGCCGTCAACTCCTCCCTGGACACCTGGGACCAGAGCGCCGGCGGCACCCTGATGGAGCGCCGGCTCATCGACTGGACCGCCGAACGCATCGGCCTGGGCCGTGCCGCCGACGGCATCTTCACCAGCGGCGGCACCCAGTCCAACCTCCAGGCGCTGCTGCTGGCCCGCGAGGAGGCCCTCCGGCTGCTGCGGAAGAACTCCTCCACCCCGCCGCCGGTCTCCCGGATGCTGCCGAAACTGCGCGTCCTGACCTCCGAGGCCGGCCACTTCTCCGTGCTGAAGGCCGCCAAACTCCTCGGTCTGGAGCCGGAGTCGGTCATCTGCGTCCCCTGCGACGGCGACCGCCGGATGCGTACCGACGCCCTCGCCCGCGAGCTGCGCCGCTGCCGGGAGGAGGGCCTGACGGTGATGGCGGTCTCCGCCACCGCCGGCACCACCGACTTCGGCTCCATCGACCCCCTGCCCGAGATCGCCGAGCTGTGCCAGGAGGCCGGGACCTGGTTCCACGTCGACGCCGCCTACGGCTGCGGACTGCTGGCCTCGCCCACGCGCCGCCATCTGCTGAGCGGCATCGAGCGGGCCGACTCGGTCACCGTCGACTACCACAAGTCCTTCTTCCAGCCGGTCAGTTCCAGTGCCGTCCTCGTCCGCGACGGCGCCACCCTGCGGCACGCCACGTACCACGCCGACTACCTCAACCCGGCCCGCAGCGCCGAGAAGCTCATCCCCAACCAGGTCGACAAGTCCCTCCAGACGACCCGGCGCTTCGACGCGCTCAAGCTGTGGCTGACCCTGCGCATCATGGGCGCCGACGCCGTCGGCACGCTCTTCGACCAGGTGGTGGATCTGGCCGCCGACACCTGGCGGATCCTGGAGGACGATCCCCGTTTCACCGTCGTCACCAGGCCGACGCTCTCCACCCTGGTCTTCCGCTACACCCCCGGCACGGACACCGGCGCAGGCGCAGGCCGCGCCGACGAGACGGCCGTGGACCTGGCCAACCTGCACGCCCGCGAGGCCCTGGCCGCCTCCGGCGAGGCCGTGGTCGCCGGAACGGTGGTCGACGGCCGCCACCACCTGAAGTTCACCCTGCTCAACCCGGAGACGACGACGGACGACATCCGCGCCGTCCTCGACCTGATCGCCGGGCACGCCCAGGAACACCTGGCCTCCTCCGCCGCCCGCCCGGACGGCTCACCGGCCGCATGAACCACCGGATCCACCAGACCCACGGAGACGACGTGTCCACCCCTCACGACTTCATAGCCATCGGACTGGGCCCCTTCAACCTGGGGCTGGCCTGTCTGACGGAACCGGTCGACGACCTCGACGGGCTCTTCCTGGAGAGCCGCCCGGAGTTCGACTGGCACCCCGGCATGCTGCTGGACGGCGTCACCCTGCAGACGCCCTTCATGGCCGACCTGGTGACCATGGCCGACCCCACCTCCCCCTACTCCTTCCTCAACTACCTCAAGCAGTCCGGGCGCCTGTACCAGTTCTACATCCGCGAGAGCTTCTATCCGCTGCGCGCCGAGTACAACGCCTACTGCCGCTGGGCCGCCGGCCGGCTGTCCTGCGTCCGCTTCGGCCGCGAGGTCACAGCCGTCTCCCACGACGAGACCGAGGGCCTGTACACCGTCACCGCCCGCGACACCTCCACCGGCGAACTCGGCGAACACCGCGCCCGCCACCTGGTGCTGGGCACCGGTACCCCGCCGTACGTCCCCGAGTCCTGCGAGGGGCTGGGCGGCGACGTGATCCACAACTCCCGCTACCTGGAGCACAGGAAGGCGCTCCAGGCCAAGAAAAGCATCACGGTCGTGGGCAGCGGGCAGAGCGCCGCCGAGATCTACCACGACCTGCTCTCGGAGATCGACACCCACGGCTACCGCCTGAACTGGGTCACCCGCTCCCCGCGGTTCTTCCCGCTGGAGTACACCAAGCTGACCCTGGAGATGACCTCCCCCGACTACATCGACTACTTCCACGCCCTGCCCGAGACCACCCGGCACCGACTGGAGGGCGAGCAGAAGGGTCTGTTCAAGGGCATCAACGAGGCCCTGATCAACGACATCTTCGACCTGCTGTACGCCAAGAGCGCCGCCGGTCCCGTCCCCACCCGGCTGCTGACCAACACAGCGCTGACCTCCGCCTCCCACGACGAGGCGAGCGGCTCCTACACCCTCGGGCTGCACCAGGTCGAGCAGGACGAGGAGTTCACCCTCACCACCGAGGGACTGGTCCTGGCCACCGGCTACCGCCACCGCGTCCCCGCCTTCCTGGACGGGATCGGCGACCGCCTCCGCTTCGACTCATCGGGCCGCTTCGACGTGGCCCGCAACTACAGCGTCGATGTCACCGGCCGCGGCGTCTTCCTGCAGAACGGCGCCGTCCACGCCCACAGCGTCACCTCGCCGGACCTGGGCATGGGCCCGTACCGCAACTCCTGGATCATCCGCGAGATCCTCGGCCGCGAGGTCTACCCCGTCGAGAGGTCCATCACCTTCCAGGACTTCGGCGCACCCGAGGGGGGCATCGCGTGAGCGACGTCCTGTTCCACCGCGAGGACCCCGGACTGGGGGGATTCTCCGTGGTCGCCCTCGACCCCGCCGCCGACGCGCCCCTGCTGCACTCCTGGGTGACCCACCCCAAGGCCGTGTACTGGATGATGCAGGACGCCGACGAGCGGCAGGTGGCCGACGAGTACCGGCGGATCGCCGAACACCCGCACCACGACGCCTTCCTGGGTCTGCACCGCGGCAGTCCCGCCTTCCTCGTCGAGCGCTACGACCCCGCCCACGTGGAGCTGGCCGGGCTGTACGACCACCGGGCGGGCGATGTCGGGATGCACTTCCTCACCGCGCCGTCCGGCACCCCGGTCCACGGGTTCACCCTCGCCGTCATCACCACGGTGATGGAGATGCTCTTCGACGCCCCGGCCACCCGCCGTGTGGTCGTCGAGCCCGACGCCCGCAACACCGCCGTGCACGCCCTCAACGCCGCCGTCGGTTTCGAGGTCGCCGGCACGATCGCCAAGCCGGAGAAGGAGGCCCTGCTGAGCTTCTGCACCCGCGAGAGCTTCGAGGCCGCCATGCGAGGAGCCGCCCTGTGACCACCGACTCCCCCCGCGCCGTACCGCACCCCGGCCCGTATCCCGGCCCGCAGTCCGGTCCACAGCGGGCCGTGGCCCATCTGACCCCCGGCAACTGGGACACCGCCGTACGGCTGCTGCTGCGCAAGGCCCTGTCGGAGTTCTCCCACGAGCGCCTGCTGGCCCCCGCCGAGCTGGGCGGCGGGCGCTACGCCGTCACCGGCGGCGAGGACGGGGACGGCCGGGAGGGGACCGAGTACCGCTTCACGGCCCGCCTGATGGCGCTCGACCACTGGCAGATCGACGCCGACAGCATCACCCGCCACCGCGGCGGCGCCGAACTACCCCTGGACGCCTTCGCGTTCTTCACCGAGTTCCGCGGCGCCCTGGGCCTGAGCGACGAGATACTGCCCGTCTACCTGGAGGAGATCAGCTCCACCCTGGCGAGCACCGCGTACAAACTGGCGAAGGAGCCGGTCACCGCCGCCGAGCTGGCCGGCGCCGGCTTCCAGGCGATCGAGACCGGTATGACCGAGGGTCATCCCTGCTTCGTCGCCAACAACGGCCGCCTCGGCTTCGGGATCCACGAGTACCTGGCCTACGCGCCCGAGGCCGCGGCCCCGGTGCGGCTGCTGTGGGTGGCCGCCCACCGTGACCACACCACCTTCACCTGCTCGGCCGACACCGGCTACCACACGCTGCTGCGCGCCGAGCTCGGGCAGGCCGCCCTCGACCGGTTCGACTCCGTCCTGCGCGGTCAGGACCTGGACCCGGCGGAGTACCTGCTGATCCCCGTCCACCCCTGGCAGTGGTGGAACAAGCTCGCCGTGACCTTCTCCGCCGAGGTCGCCCAGCGCCGGATCGTGCTGGTGGGCGAGGGCGAGGACGAGTACCTGGCGCAGCAGTCCATCCGCACCTTCTTCAACACCTCCGCGCCGGACAAGCACTACGTCAAGACGGCCCTGTCCGTGCTCAACATGGGTTTCATGCGGGGCCTGTCGGCGGCCTACATGGAGGCCACCCCCGCCATCAACGACTGGCTGGCCGACCTGGTCGCCAAGGACCCCGTCCTGCGTGCCACCGGACTGGAGATCATCCGGGAGCGCGCCGCCGTCGGCTACCGCCACCCCGGCTACGAGGCCGCCACCGACCGCTACTCGCCCTACCGCAAGATGCTCGCGGCCCTGTGGCGCGAGAGCCCCGTCCCCGCCCTGGAGGAGGGGCAGCGCCTGGCCACCATGGCCTCCCTGCTCCACACCGACGCGGCAGGGGGCTCGCTGGCCGCCGCGCTGATCGAGCGCTCCGGCCTCACCCCCGAGGCCTGGCTGGGCCGCTACCTGGACGCCTACCTCGCCCCGCTGCTCCACAGCTTCTACGCCTACGACCTGGCGTACATGCCGCACGGCGAGAACGTCATCCTCGTCCTGGAGGACGACGCGGTGGCGCGGGCGGTGTTCAAGGACATCGCCGAGGAGATCGTCGTGATGGACTCCGGCGTGGAACTGCCCCCCGAGGTCGAGCGCGTCCGCGCCGAGACACCCGAGGACATGCGGCTGCTGGCCATCCTCACCGACGTCTTCGACTGCTTCCTGCGCCACCTCGGCGCGATCCTCGCCGACCGGGGCGTACTGACCGAGGACGCCTTCTGGCGCACGGTCGCCGAGGCGGTGATCCGCTACCAGGAGTCCGTGCCGGAGCTGGCCGGGCGGTTCGAGCGGTACGACATCTTCGCCGAGGAGTTCGCACTGTCCTGCCTCAACCGGCTCCAGCTGCGCGACAACCGGCAGATGGTGGACCTGGCGGACCCCTCCGGAGCACTCCAGCTCGTCGGCAGCCTGAAGAACCCCATCGCCCCCTACGCCCCGGGGAGGGCCTGACACACCGTGGTGACCACCGACCCGGCCGCCGGCGCCGGCCCGGCGCCCGGCCAGGAACCCGGCACGGCGGAGGCCGGACCGCCCGGCGGACACCCCGCCCGCTGGGCGATCCTGGCCGTGGTCTGCCTGGCCGAACTCGTCGTGGTGCTCGACAACACCGTGCTCAACGTGGCGATCCCGTCGCTGACCGGTGAGCTGGACGCGTCCACCGCGGACGTGCAGTGGATGATCAACGCCTACGCCCTGGTGCAGGCGGGTCTGCTGCTCGCGGCGGGCAACGCCGCCGACCGCTACGGACGCAAGCGGATGCTGCTGACCGGGCTGGCCCTGTTCGGGGCCGGCTCGCTGGCCGCGGGACTGGCCTCCTCCTCCGCCCAGCTCATCGCGGCCCGCGCGGGCATGGGCGTGGGCGCGGCGCTGCTGCTGACGACCACCCTCGCCGTCGTCATGCAGGTCTTCGACGCGAGCGAGCGGCCGAAGGCCATCGGCCTGTGGGGCGCCGTCAACGCCCTCGGCTTCGCCTCCGGTCCGGTGGTCGGTGGTCTGGTGCTCAGCCACTTCTGGTGGGGCGCGGTTTTCCTGATCAACATCCCGGTGGTGCTTCTCGGGCTGGTCGCCGTCGCGGTCCTCGTCCCCGAGAGCCGCGACCCGCGCGGCGGTCGCCTGGACCTGCCGGGCCTGGTGCTCTCCGTCACCGGCATGACCTGCGTGGTCTACGCCGTCATCACCGGCCCGGAGGAGGGCTGGGCCTCTCCGCGGATCCTGGTGCCGGCCGTGCTGGGAGCCGCCGTGCTGGCGGCCTTCCTGCGCTGGGAGCGGCGCACCGAGCACCCGATGCTGGATCCGGCCCTGTTCCGCAGCCGCCGCTTCACCGGGGCGGTGACGGGTGTCGTGCTGATCACCTTCGGCAGCGGCGGCGCCCTGTACCTGCTCACGCAGCAGTTCCAGTTCGTCCGCGGCGACAGCCCGCTCCAGGCGGGTCTGGCCGTGGCGCCCTTCGCGCTGACGGTGGTGCTGGTGAACTTCACCGGCGTCTCCGCGCGGCTGATCGCGCGCTTCGGCCTGCCGGTGATGATCGCCTCGGGCATGGCCGTGATGGCGGCCGGTCTCGCGGTCGTCGCCCTCGTCGGCGGCGGGGACTATGGCGGGATCCTGTCCGGCCTGGTGCTGATGGGAGCGGGCTGCGGCTGTGCCAACCCGGCCATCGCCGAGGCCGTCATGAGCTCGATCCCCAAGGAGAAGGCGGGCGCGGGGGCCGGTGTCAACGGCACCCTCACCGAGATGGGCGCCGGTCTGGGCGTCGCCGTCCTGGGTGCCGTCCTGGCCTCCCGGTTCGCGGCCCTGCTGCCGGACTCGGCGGGCAACGCCGAGTCGCTGCCCGCCGCGCTGGCCCGGGTCTCCGGCGAGGCCGGTCTGGCCGCGGTCGCCGAGGCGTTCGCCTCCGGCCTGCGGACCGGGCAGCTGGCCGGCGCCGCGGCGGTCCTCGCCGGCGGCTGCGCGGCCGGCCTGCTGCTGGGCCGCGCCGGGCGGCCCACCGTACGGGGTACGGCGGCAAAGCCGCGTCCCTCCCACGGGAAGGAGAGCTGACACATGGCCGTGAAGGTCTACCGGGACGCCTGGGGCGTGCCGCACCTGCGCGCGGACGGCGCGCAGGAGCTGGCGTACGCCCAGGGCCGCAACGCTGCGGCGGACCGCGCCTGGCAGCTCGAGGTCGAGCGGCACCGCTCGCAGGGCACCACCGCGTCGTTCCTCGGCGCGGAGGCCGTCTCCTGGGACCGGTTCGCGCGGCGGGTGCGGCTGGACGACACCGCCCGGCGGTGCATGGAGGCCCTGGAGCGCGAGGATCCCGGCACCGCCGCCTGGGTCCGCTCCTACGTCGGCGGAGTCAACGACGGGCTGGCGGAAGGGGCCGCCCGGGCACCGGAGTTCGCCGCCACCGGCCTCCTCCCCGGCCGCTGGCGGCCGTGGACGCCGATGGGCGTCTGGCTGTCGGCGCACATCCTGTTCGCGGGTTTCCCGGCCAAACTCTGGCGCGACGCCGTCGCCCGCCGCCTGGGGCCCGAGTGGGTCGGGGTGTTCGCCACCGACGGGCCCGGCACCTCCGGCAGCAACGGCTGGCTCGTCCCGGCGGAGCGCACCGCCACGGGCTCGGCGATCGTCGCGGGCGACCCCCACCGGTTCATCGAGGCCCCGGGCGTCTACCAGCAGATCCGGCTGGCCTGCCCGGAGTTCGACGTCGTCGGCCTCGCCGTCCCCGGTGTCCCCGGCATCGCCCACTTCGGCCACGCCGGCCATGTGGCCTGGGCCATCACCAACGCCATGGCCGACTACCAGGACCTCTACCGCGAGCGGCTGCGGCGCACCGGGCCGGGCGGGGAGCGGGTGGAGGCGCTGGGCCCGGACGGATGGCGGCCCGCCGAGCGCCGTATCGAGACGATCGAGGTGGCCGGCGGCGAGCCCGTGGCGGTCGAGGTGATCGAGACCGAACGCGGTCCCGTCATCGCCGACGGCGACGAGGCGGCGGCCTGGGCGGATCCGGGCTCCCACGTCCCGGACGCCTTCGGCGCGCTCTCCCTGCGCCACCCCTCGCGTGCGGGCGCCGACCTCGGTTTCGGCGTGCTTCCCGCCCTGTTGCGGGCCCGGAGCGTCGCCGACATCGACCGGGCCCTGGACGGCTGGGTGGAGCCGGTCAACGTCGTCCTGGCCGCCGACACCGCGGGCGGGACGCTGCACCGGGTGGCGGGCGCCGTCCCCGTGCGCCATCCGGACAACCGCACGAGGGTCGTGCCCGCCTGGGAGCCCCGGTACGCCTGGCGGGCCCGGCACGGGCCGATGCCGCGCGAACGCGTCGAGGGCGTCGTGGTCATGGCCAACCAGCGGGGGATCGCCGGGCCTTTCGGTGTGGAGTTCGCGCCGCCGCACCGGGCCGGGCGCATCCGGGAACTGCTGGCGGAGCGGGCCGTGTGGTCCGCGAAGGACATGGCTGCCGTTCACCGCGACACCCTGCTGGCCTCGGCCGCGCCCCTGCTGGACCTGCTGGCGCGCACCGGCCCCGGGGAACTGGGGCCCAACGCCCGGCGGCTGCGGGAACGGCTGCTGGGCTGGGACCGCCGTATGGACGCCGACAGCGCCGGCGCCGCCGCCTTCGCCGCCGTCCGCACCGCGACGGTGCGGCTGCTGGCGCAGCATCCGCTGCTGCGGCCGCTGGCGGACCCGCCGCACGCCCCGGAGGTCTTCCGGCCCTGGCTCGCGCTCCTGCCCCGCGTCGGATACGCCCTGGAGCACCTGCTGACCACGGACCGTCTGCCGCTGGCGGACCGGACCGGGGCCGTACGGGCCGCCGTCGAGGAGGTGGCGGCGCGCGGGGCCGCCTCACAGGGCCCGCCGGCGCGGTGGGGCGACACCCACCGGCTCGCGCCCTGGCAGGCGCTGCCGGCCGATCCCGGTGAGCCCTGGCCTGCCCTGGACGGCGACCACGACTGCGTGCTGGCCACCTCCAGCGTGCCCGGGGTCACCGACCTCAGCACCCGAGCCTCCGCCGCCCGCTACGTGTGGGACCTCGCCCGCCGCGAGGACAGCACCTGGGTGGTGCCACTGGGCGCCTCGGGCGTGCCCGGGGACCCGCACCACCGTGACCAGCTCCCGCTGTGGGCGCGCTGCGAGCTCGTCCCGGTGGTCACCGACTGGGACGAGCTCACCGAGGAGTCCGCCGCGCCACCGGTACCATCCGTACCGTCCGCAGCCTCCGACCGAGGAGAGAAGTGACCGACCCGGCCGCGCCCCCCGGCGCCTCCGCCCCCTCCACGCCCTCGGCCCCCCGGCGCCGCGAAGCAGTGCACGAGGCCCGCGTCGAGGGCTTCGGCACGGTCCGCGTCGTCCCCGTGGACCCCGCGCGCGACGTCGATCTGCTGCACGACTGGGTGACCCGGGAGCGGGCCCGCTTCTGGGGGATGCTCGGCCACACCCACGAGCAGGTCCTGGAGATCTACGAGCACCTGGACTCCCTGTCCACGCACCACGCCTACCTGATCCACCTCGACGACCGGCCGGCCGCCCTCTTCCAGACCTACGAGCCGGGCGCCGACCCGGTCGGTGAGTACTACGAGGTGCGGCCGGGGGACTTCGGCCTCCATCTGATGGTGGGCCCTGCGGACGGCGGGGCGCGGCCGGGCTTCACCGATACCCTGCTGACCGTCTTCCTGACCCGTCTGCTGGCCGAGGACCCCGGCCGCAGGCGGATCGTCGCCGAACCCGACGCCCGCAACGAGAAGGCGGTCTCCCGGCTGCTGCGGACCGGTTTCGTCCTCGGCCCCGAGATCGAGCTGCCGCACAAGCGGGCCCGGCTGGTCTTCCTGGACCGGGACGCCTTCCTCTCCCGGGCCGCGTCCCGGCCCTCCTGAGAGGGCGGGGCGCCCGGTACGGTCCCGCCGTGTCGGTGGGCGCGGCTACGGTGTCGCCGTGATCGATTCAGACGACGTCCGGCGTATCGCGCTGTCCCTCCCGGAGACCGTGGAGAAGGAGGCGTGGAGCATGCCCACCTTCCGGGTGGCCGGGAAGATGTACATCACCGTCCCCGACGACGAGACCTCCGTCGCCGTGCGCTGTCCGCGCCTTGAGCGCACCGAGCTGATCGCGGCCGAGCCGGAGAAGTTCTGGGTGCCGCCCCACGAGGCGTCCTCGGCGTGGGTGCGGGTCAGGCTGGCCGCGTTGGAGGACCTCGCCGAGCTGCGGGACATCCTCGTCGACTCCTGGCGGCAGGCGGCTCCCGAGCGGCTGCTGGAGGCGCATCCGGATCTGGTGCCCGGCGGCGCGGTGGGCTCGGAAACGTAGTCCGGGCCCCGGCCGGCGGGCGCGGGGCCGCTCACCGCCGGCTGCCGGACGCCTCCACCGCGTCCCCGCGCTCGTCGGCGCCCGCTGCGGCACCGCGCCGCCGCAGGACCCTCAGGGCGGTCTCGCACCACTGCAGGTTCTCGCGTTCGAACGCGATGCCGCGCAGCAGTGTGAGGTAGGGGCCCACACGCCTGGCCCGTGCGAAGTACTCCTCCTCCGTGCGTCCGTCCAGCAGCTTGGCGCGCCCCCGCTCGTAACGGGCCAGTTTGGCCGTCGACCACTCCAGTTGCGTCTCCACGGCGGCCCGGACGCCCTCGATGTCGCCCGCGTCGGCGCTCTGAACCTTCACCAGCAGTTCGTCGCGGATGACGGTGGGCCGGGCGAGGGGGGCCGCGGTGTAGTCGCGCAGTGCGGCGTGCCCCGCCTCGGTCAGGGAGAACAGCCGTTTGTTGGGCCGGCGTTCCTGCTGGACGACACGGGCGGCGACGAGTCCTTCCCGCTCCATGCGCTCGAGTTCGCGGTAGAGCTGCTGGGGCGTGGCCGTCCAGAAGTCGGCGACCGAGGAGTCGAACCCCTTGGCCAGGTCCCAGCCCGATGCCTCGCCTTCCAGTAGGGCTGCCATCACCGCGTTGCGCAGAGCCATCCCCGTATTGGAGCACGGGGGCGACCCGCCGACAAATCGACTGCTCCCGCCGGTTTCCGCGCAGGCGGGCGCGGTTTCGGCCCGGTGTGGACAGACTCCCCGCCAGGATTTACTCTCCAACGCACCTAGTAAACTTTTTGGCTATCGAGGTGGTCGGCATGAACTCCTTCCGGCGTGCCGTGGAGGCCCGCGACGAGCAGGCCCTGGCGGACCTGCTGGCCGAGGACGTCGTCTTCACCAGCCCCGTCGCGTTCAGGCCCTACGAGGGCAGGGCGATCACCGCGGCGATCCTGCGCGGTGTGATGCGGGTCCTCCAGGACTTCGCCTACACCCGTGAGTTCTCCGGCCCGGACGGCCGGGACCACGCCCTCGTCTTCACCGCCACCGTCGGCGGCCGGCGGATCCAGGGCTGCGACTTCCTGCACTTCGACGAGGACGGCAGGATCGACGACCTCACCGTCATGGTCCGCCCGCTGTCCGCCGCCCGGGCGCTCGCCGAGGCCATGGGCACGCGGTTCGAGCGGATCTCGCGCGAGGCCGCCGGCGCCTGACCGCCGGCCCGTCCGGCCGCCACGCCCCGTCTCGCCCAGCCGTCCCACCGTTCCGCCCCGCCCTCACCCGCACCGAACCGGGAGACCGACCGCATGACCGCCTACCCTCATCTGCTCCGGCCGCTGGATCTGGGCTTCACCACCCTGCCCAACCGGGTCCTCATGGGCTCGATGCACGTCGGACTGGAGGAGGCCCCCGACGGCTTCTCCCGGATGGCCGCCTTCTACGCGGAGCGCGCCCGCGGCGGCGTCGGCCTGATCGTCACCGGCGGCATAGCCCCCAACGAGACCGGACGCCCCTATCCCGGCGGCGCCATGCTCACCACCGAGGAGGAGGCCGGGCGCCACCGTGCCGTCACCGACGCCGTCCACGCCGAGGGCGGCCGCATCGCGATGCAGATCCTCCACTTCGGCCGCTACGCCTACCACCCCGACCTCGTCGCCCCAAGCCCGCTGAAGGCACCGATCAGCCCGCACACCCCACGCGAACTCACCGACGCCGAGGTCGAGCGGACCATCGAGGACTTCGCCCACTGCGCCGCCCTCGCCCGGTCCGCGGGCTACGACGGCGTGGAGATCATGGGCTCCGAGGGCTACCTGATCAACGAGTTCACCGCCTCCGCCACCAACCACCGCACCGACCGCTGGGGCGGCTCGTACACCAACCGCATGCGCTTCCCCGTCGAGATCGTGCGCCGGGTCCGCGAGCGCGTCGGCGAGGACTTCATCATCGTCTACCGGCTGTCCATGCTCGACCTGGTGCCCGGCGGTTCCACCTTCCCCGAGGTCGTCGAACTCGCCCGCGCCGTCGAGGCCGCGGGCGCCACCATCATCAACACCGGCATCGGCTGGCACGAGGCGCGCATCCCCACCATCGCCGCCTCCGTGCCCCGAGGCGCCTACACCTGGGTCACCCGCAGGCTGATGGGGTCCGTCTCCGTCCCGCTGGTCACCTGCAACCGCATCAACAACCCCGAGCTGGCCGAGCGGATCCTCGCCGGCGGCGACGCCGACATGGTCTCCCTGGCCCGCCCCATGCTCGCCGACGCCGACTTCGTCGCCAAGGCCGCCGCCGGAACGCCCGGGGCGATCAACACCTGCATCGGCTGCAACCAGGCCTGCCTCGACCACACCTTCAGCCTCAAGATCACCTCCTGCCTGGTCAACCCGCGGGCCTGCCACGAGACCGAGCTCGTCCTGGAGCCCGCCCGCCGGGTCAAGGACATCGCGGTGGTCGGCGCCGGACCGGCCGGTCTCGCCTTCGCCGTCTCCGCGGCCGAGCGCGGCCACACCGTCACCCTGTACGACGCCGCCCCCGAGATCGGCGGGCAGCTCAACACCGCCCGCCGCGTCCCCGGCAAGCAGGAGTTCGACGAGACCCTGCGCTACTACCGCCACCGGCTCGACGCCCTCGGCGTCGAGCGGCGTCTGGGCGCCGAGGTCACCGCCGGGCAGCTCGCGGACGCCGGCCACGACGAGATCGTCCTGGCCACCGGCGTCACCCCCCGCGTTCCCGGGATCCCCGGCATCGACCACCCGAGCGTGGTGGGCTACCTCGACGTCCTCCACGGCCGCAGGCCCGTCGGCCGGCGCGTCGCGATCCTGGGCGCGGGCGGCATCGGCTTCGACGTCGCCGCCTACCTCACCCACCCGGGGGCGGACGGCGGGCCCGGCGGGCCGGAGACGACGGAGGCGTTCCTCACCCGCTGGGGCGTCGATGCCGAGTACCGCTCCCCCGGCGGTCTGACCGAGCCCGCCCACCCCACCGGCGGGCGCACCGTCCACCTGCTCCAGCGCAAGGCGAGCAAGGTCGGCGCGGGCCTGGGCAGGACCACCGGCTGGATCCACCGCACCGAGCTCAGGGAACGCGGCGTCACCATGCTCCCCGGCGTCACCTACGAGCGCATCGACGACGAGGGCCTGCACCTCACCGTCGACGGACAGCCCAGGGTGCTGCCGGTGGACACCGTGGTGCTGTGCACCGGGCAGGAGCCCCGGCGCGACCTGTACGACGAGCTGGCCGGGCGTGGCGTCAAGGCCCATCTCATCGGCGGCGCCGACATCGCCGCCGAGCTCGACGCCAAGCGCGCGATCGACCAGGGCACCCGCCTGGCGGCCGCCCTGTAGCACGACGGACGGCCGGCGGACGGCCCCGCCGCCCTCCCTCGCACCGGCCCGTGCGGGCTCCTCCGTCCGGAGAGCGGGACAGGGACGGAGGAAGCAAGCAGGCGCACACGCACGCTCTTGCGCGGCCGACGCCGGACGGGAGGCGCGGTGAGCCGGGGAACAGATGTCCCTGGCGGCGGCGTTGCGCGGGAAGACGCCCGGCCCTCGCCGGGCCGGCGCGGGGCGGCCGACGACCGCCCCGGACCGACGGACGCGAAAGGGCAAGCGATGAAGATCGGCATCATCGGCGCAGGCAACATCGGCGGCAATCTGACCCGGCGGCTGACCGCGCTCGGTCACGAGGTGTCGGTGGCGAACTCGCGCGGACCGCACACCCTCACCGCGCTGGCCGAGGAGACCGGAGCCGCCCCCGTCACGGCCTCCGAGGCGGCGCGCGGTGCGGAGGTCGTGGTGGTCACCGTCCCGCTGAAGGCCGTGCCCGACCTGCCCTCCGGGCTGCTCGACGGGGCCGTCCCCGAAGTGGCCGTCATCGACACGGGCAACTACTACCCGCGGCAGCGCGACGGCCGGATCGACGCCATCGAGGACGAGGGGCTGACCGAGAGCCGCTGGACCGAGCGGCAGATCGGCCACCCGGTCGTCAAGGCCTTCAACGACACCTACGCCCAGGACATCGTCGACAGGCCGCGCCCCGCGGGCGACCCGGAGCGCATGGCCCTGCCGGTGGCCGGGGACGACGAGGACGCCAAACGCCGTGTGCGGGCCCTCATCGAGGAGATGGGCTTCGACACCGTCGACGCGGGCGGCATCGACGACTCCTGGCGCCAGCAGCCCGGCACACCCGTGTACGGACTGCGGGCCGGCGCCGAGGAGGTCGCCGCCGCACTGGCCGAGGCGTCCCCGGAGCGGCCGGACGACTTCCGCGCCTGACACCGGGACCGGAGCACGGGCAGGCCGCGCGCCCGCCGGCCGTCCCCCCGCCGCCGCCCCGCCGGCCTGCCTGTCTCCGCCGCCGGCGGGTGGCGCGCACCGGCCCGTCCCGGTTTCCTCCCGCGCGGGGGCGTCGGATGCGCCATCGTGGGCGGCGGCGCCTTCCGCACCGGTGCGGCGCGGAGGACGGCCCGTGCCGCGCCTGCCGAAGGAGAAGAGGCCGTGAAGAGGATCGTCGCCCGGATCTGGCACCGCATCGGTGGCCCGCTGCAGTGGCGCCTGCTGTGGCTGGCCAACCCGAAGTTCATGGTGGGCGTCACCGGCGTCGTACGCGACGCGGACGGCAACGTGCTCCTGCTGCGGCACCGCATGTGGCGGGAGGACCGTCCGTGGGGCCTGCCGACGGGTTATGCGAAGAAGGGCGAGACCTTCCAGGAGACGGTCGTCCGCGAGGTGCGCGAGGAGACCGGGCTGGACGTGCACGTGGGCGAACTCGTCCGTCTCACCAGCGGGTACCGGCTGCGGGCGGAGGTCGCCTACGAGGCCCGGCTCGCCGGCGGCGCCCTCGAGGTCGATCCTTTCGAGGTCCTGGAGGCGAGGTGGTTCGCGCCCGGAGACCTGCCCGAGGGCCTGCAGGAGTCCCACCGGGCACTGATCAAGGGCCGGTCCGGCTGATCCGGCCGGCCCACCCCGCTCCGCACCCCGGCCCCGGACCACAGGCAGGGCCGGGGTGCGGGAAGGGCCGCACCGGTCCACGATGGAAGGCGTGACCGACGAGAAGCCGTCGCAGCCCCCGATCATCGTCTGGGGCGTGACACACGGGGACCGGCCGTTCCGCACGGTCCAGCTCGGTGACGGGACGGTCGGTCTCGCCCACGACATCACCGACGTGGTCCGGCTGGCGTACGACGCAGGGCTGAGCCCGGTGGACCTGGACGACCCGGCCACCGTGCGGTGGGTGGGCGGGGACAAGTACACCTGGACCTGAGCCGCCGCCCCGCTCCGGGAGCCCGGCGCCGCCTCACACGTCGTGCCCCCGGGCGGCGAGCCACCGGTGGACCGCGGCCTTGTCGGCCACGCTGACGTGCGCGGGCCCCGGCCTGGAAGGCCCCTCGTCCTGGTTGAACCCGGTGTCGGTGACCCGGGCCGTGACCCAGGCGGCCAACTCCCTGGCGGCGTCGGAGGACAGGCGGTCCTGTTCCCACTCCCGCCGGGCCCGCCCGGCCGCCTCGGCGTCATGGCCGGCGGACTCCTTCAGCCAGACCGGTACCAGGCGCCGGACGGCCTGCTCGTCCGCCGGGTCGGCGGCGGGGGGTGTGCTCGGTGAGTCGTTCATGTTCCGACGTGTGACCGGGCGGGCCGGATGCCATGCCCGATTCACCCGCCCATACCCCGGCAGGGTCAGCGCGGGGACCGGTGGGAAGTCAGCGGGGAAGGGTGCCGACGCCGCCGCCCGGGTCCGTCCGCGGCGCCCGCCACCGCACGGTCCGCGCCACCGGCCGCCTCCGGCCGGCGAAGCGGTCCAGCAGCCACACGGCGCCGTTCAGTCCCCAGGTGAGCAGGGCGAGGGCGGCGATGGGCGCGACCACCAGGCCGAGGATGAGAACGACGGTTTCCGTCACGGTGCCTCCTGGAACAACCGAACCGGGCTGTCATCGACCGGTGCCCCGGACGGAGAAGAACACTCCTGCCCGCTCGCGGCCGCCCCGGCCGGGCCTCGAGGCGCGGGTGCCCGGCCAAAGGCCTCATCCCGGCTGGTCGCTGTCCTTCAGGGAGCCCCAGCCGTGCCAGCGGTCGATCTCGATCCAGGCACTGACGCGGCGGCGGTCCCGCCGCGGATACGGTTCGCCCAGATAGTGGCGGGCCAGCCGGTCGATGTCGGCGAGCTCCGGGTCGTCGTGGATCTCGGTGACACGGCCGATGAGGCTGACGTGTGTGTACCAGTTGCCCTCGTCGAGCACGGTGAGGGTGACACGGGGGTCGTCGCGCACGTGCCGCAGCCGTTTGCGGGCCTCGTCCATGTTGACCAGCACACGGCCCCCGTCCCACAGGTACCAGGTGGCGGTGGACACCGGCTGGCCGTCCGAGCGCAGAGTGGTGATGACGGCCGGATTGGCCTTCTCCAGCATGGTCACGGCCTCTTCGGGAAGCGGTGGCTTCGACATGGGTCGCCCTCCTCGGCACATCACTGCAGGTCGTCGCACGCCGTCCGACCGGCATGGTCCCGCCAGCATCACACACCGCCGACGCCGGTCGCGGGAACGCGCACGGGGGCGGCCGGCGTACGCGCACTGACATGAGCGGCCGCTCTTTTCGCACCACTATTCCTTTTTGGTGAATTACTTCCCGATGCCCGCGGGGGGGCGGTCGCGACGAGCGACCGCCCGCTCCCGAGGTGCGTGCGGAGATCCTCGCCTCCTGGCAGCGGTCGCGCCTGTTCGGCATCGACCAGGAGCGCCCGGCGCTGCCCGTCGAGAGCGATCTGGAGTCGGACTCCCGCCCGGTCAGGGCGGCCTTGCCGGTGCGGCTGCGGCGCGGCGCCTCCCTGATCCGCGAGGTGTCCGGCCGCAGCAACTCCTCCCCGCGCATCCGGCGTGCCGGGGTGACCGAGGAGGGCGGGCGGGGCCTGTTCCCGGTGGCGCGGCGCGCCAGGAACAGGGGAGTTCGCCACATGCGGACGGGCAAGGCGGTGTGGGCCGAACAGGTGCCGCACTCCGGCCGGGGCGGACCCGGGCCGGAGGAGGCCGACGAGCAGGCGCTGCAGGCCGTGTTCGACGACTTCGGCTGAGGCCGCCGGGGCGGGAGGGGCGGTGGAGCGGCGGGTCAGTGCGGCCAGAGCGGCGGGGCGGTGGTGAAGTGGCCGCCCAGGCACGCGTGTTCCGGCCTGTCCGGGTCGAGTTCGCCCTGCTCGGCGATGAGCCCGGCCGCGTACGGTTCGGAGTCGTCGCGCGGCTCGTACCCCAGCGCCCGTGCCGAGGAGAGGTCCCACCACAGCCGGGTGTTGGCGGAGGAGCCGTAGACGACGGTGTGCCCGACGCCCTCGGCGGTCAGGGCGGCGTGCAGCAGCCGGGCCCCGTCGGCGGGGCTCATCCAGACCGAGAGCATCCGCACCGTCGTGGGCTCGGGAAAGCAGGAACCGATGCGGACGGAGACGGTCTCGACGCCGTGCCGGTCCCAGTAGAGCTGGGCCAGGTCCTCGCCGAAGCACTTGGACAGCCCGTAGAAGGTGTCGGGGCGGCGCGGGGTGTCCACCGGGATCAGCGGATCGCCCTCGCGCGGGCAGGGCGTGTAGCCGACGGCGTGGTTGGAGGAGGCCGAGACGACCCGTCCGACACCCTCCTCGCGGACCGCCTCGTAGAGGTTGTAGGCGCCTTCGATGTTCGCCCGCACGATCTTCTCGAAGGGGGCCTCCAGGGAGATCCCGGCGAGATGGACGACGGCGTCCACGCCCCGCACGGCCTCGCGCAGCGCGGCCCGGTCCGCGAGGTCGGCGGTGATCGTCTCCTCGGACCGCTCCTCCGCCCCGGGGAGCGGCTCGACGGGGGCGACGTCGAGGAGCCGGAGGGTGTAGCCGTAGGAGGGGAGCAGGCCCCGCATCAGGGTGCCGAGGCCGCCCGCGGCACCGGTGAGCAGGACGGTCTGGGGGGCGGGCATGGGCTGTCTCCTCGGTGCGGTGGGACGGCCGGCGCGCACGCGCCGGAACAGGCTCGACACAGGAGCGGTTCACTGAACGTCATTCACAACTGTGGAGACAGTAAGGACTCCCCTCAACGTCGTCAAGCATATGGGAAAGCGCTTTCTCACGCCTCTTCTCGGGCGGAACTTTCCCGAGGGGCGGCCGCCTTGACCGCGGCGAACCACTGTCTTACCGTAATCATGTTCACGAATATGGACAGCGATCGTAGATGTGTACATCATCCACCAGCCCGCGACACCAGGGAGTGCCGTGACCACATCCCCTCTCTCCGCCCGGCTCGACGGCCTGCTCTTCTTCCCCGTCACCGCGTACGGACCGGACGGCGCCCTCGACACCGACGTGTTCCGCGCACATGTGCGCGGCGGCATCGACGCCGGCGCCGGCGCCGTCTTCGCCTGCTGCGGCACCGGCGAGTTCCACGCCCTGACCCCCGAGGAGTACGGCGCGTGCGTCTCCGCGGCGGTGGCGGAGGCGGCGGGACGGGTGCCGGTGGTCGCCGGTACCGGCTACGGCACCGCCCTCGCCACGCGGTACGCCCGCGCCGCGGAGGAGGCGGGCGCCGACGGACTCCTGGCCATGCCCCCCTACCTGGTCGTGCCGGACCAGGAGGGGCTGCTGGCCCACTACACCGCCCTCGCCGGCTCGACCGGGCTGGACGTCATCGTCTACCAGCGGGACAACGCCGTCCTGGCTCCGGCCACCGTGGCCGAACTCGCACGCCACCCCGGGATCGCCGGCCTGAAGGACGGCGTCGGCGACCTCGACCTGATGCAGCGGATCGTCAGCGCGGTGCGTACCGCGGAACCCGGCCGCGAGTTCCTGTACTTCAACGGACTGCCCACCGCCGAACTCACCTGCCCCGCCTACCGGGGCATCGGGGTCGGTCTCTACTCCTCCGCCGCCTTCTGCTTCGCGCCGGAGATCGCCGTCGCCTTCCACCGCGCCTTCACCGGGGGCGACGACGCCACCGTGCGCCGCCTCCTCGACGGCTTCTACCGCCCCCTGGTGGAACTGCGGAACAAGGGCCGCGGTTACGCGGTCTCACTGGTCAAGGCCGGAGTGCGCCTGCGCGGCCTGGACGTGGGCGGCGTGCGGCCCCCGCTGAGCGAGCCGGACGGCGCGCACGTCAAGGAGCTGTCCGCCCTGATGGAACGCGGGCGCGCCCTGCTGGTGTGAGTCTGCCTGTGTGGGGCCCGGTCGGGCCCCACACTGGCAGACTCACACCATTGGATGGAACGTCATGCATATGCATGAACACCAAGCGAGGTGCCACGGCTCCCCCGGCTCATCTCCATCCCTTCGTTCACACGTATTGACGGCCCGTGATGGCACTCCTACTGTGACGGCACGCATTCATAGAGTTGACAGCTGTTCACATCTATGAACTAAGGAGCCGTCATGGCCGCACTGGACTGGACCGTGCTGGGCGCGTACTTCCTCGTGATGGTGGGCATCGGCCTGTGGTCGAGGAGACGCATCCACACCATCGCCGACTTCTTCACGGCCCGCGGCCGTATCCCGTGGTGGCTCTCCGGGATATCGCACCACATGTCCGGCTACAGCGCGATCATGTTCGTGACCTTCGCCGCGGTCGCGTACGACCACGGTGTCACCGTCTACTTCTGGTGGCCCCTCACCATCGGACTGGGCATCGGCGTCGGCGCCTTCCTCTTCGCCGCGCGCTGGAACCGGCTGCGCGCCAGGCACGGCGTCAACTCCCCGCTCGCCTATCTCGCCGTCCGCTACGACCTGCCCACCCAGCAGGTCCTCGCCTACAGCGGCACCGCGCTCAAGGTGGTGGACATCGCCGCGAAGTGGGTCGCCATCGCCCTGCTGCTCCAGGGGTTCGCGGACATCCCGCTGGTGTGGGGCATCGCCCTGACCGGCGCCTGCACCATGCTCTACATGGCCTTCGGCGGCCTGTGGGCCGACGTCCTCACCGACTTCGGCCAGTTCGTCATCCAGGCCGTCGCCGGGTTCGCGATGCTCTTCGCGCTCTTCGCCCACCTCGACGGGGTGGCCACGCTCTGGACGATGTGGGACGACCTCCCGGCCGGCCGCGGCGACCCGGTCAACGGCCCCGTCACGACCGGGCTGATCATGGCGTTCCTGCTGGTGAAGACCTTCGAGTACAACGGCGGCATGTGGAACCTGGCGCAGCGCTA
Organism: Streptomyces sp. ATLC9; assembly: GCF_057196705.1. Lineage (NCBI taxonomy): Bacteria > Bacillati > Actinomycetota > Actinomycetes > Kitasatosporales > Streptomycetaceae > Streptomyces > Streptomyces sp. ATLC9. The sequence continues at coordinate 39,005 of NZ_JBXUOY010000011.1, forward strand.
CATGGCCGCGCCCTCCGGCTCCCGGGCCAGGAGATCCGCGCTGCTCTCCAGCTTCCTGTGGATCGTGTGGCCGTTCATCCTCTTCGTCCCGATGATCGCCGCCCCGCTCGTCGTCCCCGGCCTGGACGACGGCGAGAGGTCGTACATCATGCTCGCCCAGGAGCTGCTGCCCGCCGGTCTGATCGGGCTGCTCCTGGCCGGCTTCTTCTCCCACACCATGGCCATGGTGGCCTCCGACTCCAACGTCATCACCGCCGTCATCACCCGCGATCTCGCCCCGGTGGTCGTCCCGCGCGTGCGGCGCCTGACGGAGGCCGGACAACTGCTGTTCGCCCGGATCACCACGGTCGCCTTCGTCACGTTCAGCATGGGCATCGCCCTCCTCGCCGACCCGGACGGCTTCATCATGACGGTCGTGGTGAGCGTCGTCGCCGCCACCATGGGGCCGATCTCCATTCCGCTGATGCTGGGCCTGCTGCCCTGGTTCCGGCGTCACGGGCCGCGCGCGGCGCTCGTCTCCTGGGCGGGCGGCCTGACGGTCTGGGCTTATCTCTACTGGGGCGTGGAGGGCGCGAGCCAGACCGTGAGCGTCGGCCTGCCGGTCCTCACCTCGCTGGCGCTGTACCTCGCCGTCGGACTGGTGCGGCCCGAGGGCAGTCCGGCGCGCGACGCGCTGCTCGACTCCCTCGACAGCGACCCGTCGGAGGCCGAGCGGGCCGAGGTTGAGCGGAGGTTCGTCGACCACCCGCCCTCCTCCGACGGCGACGCCGTGTCCGGCGCGGTCGGCACCCGCTGAGCGGGACTCCCTCTGTCACTCATACGGAGCTATGGTAAATACAAGGCGAACCGGACGGGGGAAACAGCCCAGCCCATGGACAGTAGGTGTCTGCGATGCTCCAGGGACTCGCGGCGGCGGGGATCGTTCTGCTCTGCGTCTGCGCCGTCTACGTCGCACTGGCGGCCCGTGTGGTCAAACAGTACGAACGCGGGGTGGTCTTCCGGCTCGGGCGGGTCATGAAGGACGTACGCCCGCCGGGCTTCACCATGATCGTTCCGTTTGTCGACCGGATGCGCAAGGTCAACCTGCAGATCGTGACCTTGCCGGTGCCCGCCCAGGAGGGCATCAGCAGGGACAACGTGACCGTCCGGGTCGACGCGGTCGTGTACTTCAAGGTGGTCGACCCCGTCGACGCGGTCGTACGGGTGGAGGACTACCGCTTCGCGGTCTCCCAGATGGCGCAGACCTCGCTGCGCTCCATCATCGGCAAGAGCGATCTGGACGATCTGCTGTCCAACCGGGAGAAACTCAACCAGGGCCTGGAGCTGATGATCGACAGCCCGGCCGTGGGCTGGGGCGTCCACGTCGACCGGGTGGAGATCAAGGACGTCTCCCTGCCGGAGACGATGAAGCGGTCGATGGCCCGCCAGGCCGAGGCCGCCCGCGACCGGCGGGCCCGCGTCATCAACGCCGACGCGGAGTTCCAGGCGTCGAAGAAGCTGGCGGAGGCCGCGCAGCAGATGGCCGACACGCCGTCCGCGCTACAGTTGCGGCTTCTGCAGACGGTGGTGGCGGTCGCCGCCGAGAAGAACTCCACCCTGGTCCTGCCCTTCCCCGTCGAACTGCTGCGGTTCCTGGAGAAGGCACAGCAGGGCCCGCAGCCAGGTGTGGCACCCTCCGCCCAGGCCGCGGTCCCGCCCGCGCAGGCCCCGTACGCGGCGGCTTCCTCCGCCCGGGCACCGGCGGCGGATCCGGGGAGCGACGGGCAGAGGACCGGGAAGGAGTGAGGCGCGCACCCGGCGGCCCCGCGGCCGCGCCGCGTACCCGGGGCCGCCGGCGCCGTCAGGGGTCGAGGGCGCGCAGGCGGGTGGCCTCCGCGCGGATCTCCGGCAGCCGGTCGTACAGCGCCTGGCCGGGACAGTCGGTCTGGTGGCTGTCCCGGTGGCCCGCGATGACGTCGAACGCCGCCGCCTCGCCCTTGCCGTAGCGGCTCTCGTCGTTCGTCGAGACCAGCCGCACCCTGCCCTCCGGATCGGCACCGGGCCGCAGCTTCCACGCCGCGACCGCGGCGATCGCGTCGATCACCGCGCGCGGCACCTCCTGCCCCGCCCCGAAGGTGCCCAGCGCCGCCACACCGACGCTGTTGCGGTTGAAGCCCTTGGTGTGCGCGCCGTACACCGGACGTCCGATGCCGCCGCCCCGCCCCTCGTAGATGGTCCCGCACCTGTCCACGACGAAGTTGTATCCGATGTCGTCCCATCCCTGGCCCTCGACGTGGTCCGTCTCCAGGGCACGCAGCAGCTCCGGGACCTCCGAGCAGTCGTAGCCGTTGGGGTGGCCGGTGTGGTGGACGAAGACGGCGCTCACCGGGCCCGTGTAGCTGGCCTCCTCCCTGACCATGCTCTCGTCGGCGCGCCAGGCCTTCCGGCTGACGACCGCGGGCCGTGGCGCGGTGTAGGCGGTGGCGGGACCGGCGGTCTCCGGTCCCGGGGGTTCGAGGAGGTGGGCGGGAACGTCCCGCGCCGCCAGCAGCGCCAGCGGCAGAAGGGCGGCGCCCAGCACAAGTCGTGGGTACCACATGCACCCACCCTGCCCCCGCTCGCCGCGGATCTCGCGGCAGACGGGGCCGGTCGGGTGACGGCGGGTGACCGGTCGGGAGGGTGTTCGCGCAGCTCACAGGGCATGTGGGGGCATGTACCGGAGTGCGGCCCCCACTCGGGCGGCGGCAGGTGTTCCCCGGGCGGGGGGCCCCCCCGCCCCGACCGGGCGCGGGTCGGCGGGAGGCCGTTTCCTCGCGGTCCTCGCGCAGGGCGGTGAGGATGCCGGCCGCCTCCCGCGGGCCCGGCTCGGCCCGGCGGCGGAC